>JAGLWV010000039.1 GCA_023133225.1 Candidatus Aminicenantota bacterium
TGGTACCGCAGAAAGATAAAAGAGGGGTCAAATCTTTAATCTTGAGAAATTGTTTGACTCTTCTTGATGATTCGCTAATTTTGTCACTAAATTTCTCAAGATTAAAGATTTGACCCCTCTTTTACTTTTCCTCTTTTACTTCTCTCTTTTCACTGCCAGGTTTTGGGGGATAGCCGAAGCGACCATTGAAGATTTAGCCTTGGGAATTCGGCCTTCGGGGGAAGCTGACGAAGTCAGCCGGCCGAGATGTTTGAGCACGAGATAGAAAAAAGAAGCGAGTCACGTTATGAAAAAGAGCAAACGGCGTATGTCATGAACTAAGGTGCGGAGTTCCGAGGCCGCCGAGAAGGCCGAAGTAAGAATGGCGTTAAAAATCTGAAGGGGAGCAAGGCTATCTCCCAAAACCTCTTCGTTAATGACGAGTAGTTCATATCCCTTTTCGGGGTTACAAAAAATCCCCACTCAAATCACCTCTCCAGGCTATATACTTGTTCGTTTAATATAGCATATTCTTCTCTAGTCTCCCTGATAAAAAGGGGATATTCTGCACAAAAATATAAATAAAGGAGGCAAACGAATGATATCTTTATTTTTTAAGAGAAGGATCTGTCTGATTCTAGTGCTGGCCGGGCTTATAACGGCAGTTTTACCAGCTGAAGCGCGGATAAAACTTGTTGCCCTGCCGGAACGGGGCGAAACAATTATTCGTCTCGATAATCCAAATGCCACTCTGATTGAAGAAGAACGGGTTCTCACTTTACAAAAAGGAATAAACAAAGTCGATTTTTCCTGGAGAGGTGTGAGCATCGATGCTGACTCAATCAGGCTTGTTGTCCTCTCTCATCCCGCTGATGTCACACTGCTCAATGTGAGTTATCCTCCTAATGAGGCGGCTCTTGTCTGGGAAATTAACAGCAAACAGGCCTGGGAGGAAAAAATCCGCATCAGCTATCTTCTGTATAACATTGACCGCCTGATCACCTATAAGGCTGTTGCAGACAAAGAAGAGACAAGTCTTGATTTAAAAAGTTTTCTTGTGCTCCGGAATTTTTCTGGCGAGGACTTCGAGAAAGCCCGTATTCTTCTTGACTACGGTGAGGCGTTTGAGCGGGGAACCAGACATGAAGAAACGAAGCAGTTGCTTTTTCTCAAGGCAGGAAAGCTCCCGATCGAAAAGGTATGGACCTTTGATGCTGCGTTGAAGCCCTGGGACCCAAAGAAGGTGGCTGAGAATGTTGGAATTCCTGTAAGTTATAGAATCGAGAATTCTGAAAAGAGCGGGCTCGGAAAGTTCGCGCTCTGGGGCGGAAAAGTCAGGGTCTTCCAGCAGGATGGCCATGGAAGCACAATCGTTCTTGGCGAAGACAGTACTGGCCTTGTTCCTGTTGGAGAAAAAATGGAAGTCTACATAGGCGACAGCCGCGATATTGTTGTAACCCAGAGGAAGATGAGAGAGAAAAAAATTAATATCCGCCGAAACAACTCCGAGCGCATTGTACTCTATGATCAGGAAGAGTTGATCAAAGCAGAAATAGAGAATTTCAAAGATAAGCCTGCTGTTTTGACCATGATCCAGCATATTCCGGGACAATGGGACATGAAAGAATGCAACATGAAGTACACGCGCAAGGATTTTGATACTCTGGAGTTCAGGATCGAACTTCCTGCACATGGTAAAAAAGAACTTATCATGCACTATTACCGCAGGAATCTCGGGCATAAAGTGAATCCTCACTTGCGTTAGGAGATATTAAATGAGATTAAGGATAAAAAAGATAAAAAGATTAAGTGTGGCAATGGCGGGTATTTTTGTACTTTATGCGTTTGTAAGTGCAAAGGTTGACTTAGTCACTCTTCCCAAGCGTGATTCGGTGCAGCTGACGATCTATAACTCTGCAGATATGACACTTGTACGGGAAAGCAGAGCGTTGACTCTGAAGCAGGGAACAAACAGGCTTCAGTTTTCCTGGGCTAACACGCTTATTGACCCAACAAGCCTGGAGATGGTGGCAAAAGTGTTTGCTGATAAAATCGACATTTTTGACCTCACTTATCCTCCCCGTGTGAGAAATGTGGGTTTATGGAACATCAAGAGCGTTGTAAGCGGTAAGGTTCCGGTAGAGATCACTTTTCTGACCAGCGGCCTTTCATGGAGAGCGTTTTACATGGGAACACTGACCAAAGATGAGAAAACAATGGAGCTCAAAGGGTATGTGAGGGTGACAAACAACAGCGGGGAAGATTACGAAAACGCCCAGACAAGGTTGATTGTCGGGAAAGTGCACATTCTGGACGAGATTGCGGCGCTGGCGCGAAGGCAGTTTCCCTACGGCCGGCCGGGAGTAGCGCCTGTATCAGGAGTCCCCAGGCCTTCTATGCAGAGAGCAAAAACAGCGATACGAAAAGCAGAGCAGCTTGGAGCCCTTGATATGGTGAGTATCAAAGAAATCAAGAAGGAAGGCCTGAGCGAATACTTCCTTTACACGATTGAAGGCACAGAGACGATTCCCACAGGATGGTCAAAACGTCTTCCCAGTTTTAAGGCAAACAAGATTCCGGTGATAAACCTGTATAAATATGAAGAGGAGAGATTTGGCAGAGCCGTGGTGCGTTTTCTGAACTTTAAGAACGACAAGGCACATAATCTTGGTCAGACTCCTATCCCCGGAGGAATGCTTAAGGCCTATCGTACAGCCGATGATAAAGGCCACCTCTCTTATGTTGGCCAGTCAAATTTCAAATACATCCCTGTTGACGAAGATGTTGAATTAAATCTTGGTCCGGTTCAATACATGGTCGTGGAGCCAACACTCATGAATTTCAAAACGGATAAATATCTTTTTGACAGGTACGGCAATATCAATGGATGGGATGAGATACGGGAGTACAATGTCGAGATCAAGAACACGCGTGATATTCCATCAAAGGTTGAGGTGATACGCAATTTTCCAACATCAAGCTGGGAGCTTTTTAGAAAGGGGAAATTTGGCCAGTATGAGAAAGTCGATAAGGATACCGTGAAGTTTACCTTGATCCTGGAGGGACGCACAAAAAAGGAATTCCG
>JAGLWV010000390.1 GCA_023133225.1 Candidatus Aminicenantota bacterium
TATTCCAGGAGAGTCGTACCGACTTCTTCCATGTGTTTCTGGACCAGGCGGCTGGTGATACCCTGCTGAAGGAATTGAAGGCCGGGACCGGTTGCTGGGGGAAAGAGGATGAACTTCCCGATAAAGAATCCCAGGAGAAGAATCCCCAGTGCTGCCACCGGCAGAAGTCGCCGGATCAGAAGTACCCGCCTTTCTCGAACCCGCATTTTCCCTTCCATGCGTGTCCGAATAACATTCCAGGAGGTGTTCCAGTTAAATTTTGGCGTCCGGCCTGGAATACAGGCCATCCATTTGATGTCCCGCTCGATCTCCTCATATTTCCGCGAGCAGGCCAGACAGTTCTTCACATGGGCTTCAATGGCCTGCTGCTCAAGAGGATCGAGATCGTCGCTGAATGACAAAACTATTTTCTTTTCGGCATCCCTGCACTTCATAGATCTTCCCCATTGTACAGCGTCATAGCCAACCGGAGCTTGACGATAGCCCTATACAACTGCTTCCGGACGCTTCCCTCTGAACATCTCATATGGGCAGCCACATCTGCAGTAGACATCTGGTTGGAATGTTTAAGAATGAAGATCATCCTCTGCCCTGGAGACAGGGATTCCATAGCTTCATAAAAAGCTTTTCTGATTTCCATATTCACATACTTTGCTTCTGGCCCGGAAGACCGCATGGCCTTAACATGTGTCTCTCTGATTTCGGATTCGGGCCAGAACGGCTGTCTCTTTTTTCTCTTGATGAAATTGATGGCGCAGTTAATCCCGATCCGGTAGATCCAGGAAAAAAAACTGCTATCCGGCTGCGGCTTGTACCTTTTGATAGCAAAAAAGCTCTTAACAAAGATATCCTGCAAAAGCTCCTCCGTGTCCTGATAGTTGCCCGTATACCGGAAAATGAGGGCGGCAATGGCCTCCCGGTATCGTAAATACAGTTTTTCAAAGGCCACCTCACAGCCTTTTTGGGCTGCCTTGATCAGGGCAGCTTCCTTGTTATCCATTCCTCATAGTGCATCCATGTGGATTCACTCACTTGCTAATAAAACAAAGAATCCAAATTTATGACTTACATTCACTTTTATAATAAGACATAACAGTAAGTATTAACAAGCAGGTCAACCTTAGTCAGTTGCCGATTTTTAAATGAAAGAAGTGGTAGTTGTGGAGCTTTTTGTCCTGAAAAACCATGCGTACCACAACATAGTCAGTGTATTTAATTTCATGCCAGTGGTAAGTCAACACCATATCAGGTTCCCCATCCCACATGTTTGTCGACCCTTCTCTGCCCTTTTTGGCGTAGATCATCACATCGTAGTACCCATTTTCCTCAAATATCTTCTGCGCTTCCTTTTTGGAAAACGGAGCACTGCGATGGGTTCTTTTGAGGACCATCTCAGGCGTGGGATTCACTTTTGCCCACTTAGAAAGAAACTTGAATTTCCACTGATCAGTGACCAGGGGGATAACCTCTTCTGGGCCTTTTCCCATAAGCGGATCCACCTGTCCCTCGTATAGCTTTACCAGTTTAGCCTCGGGACTGAGAATACAACCGGTTATGAGAAAGAAGACGATTGTGAGTCCAGGGAGTTTTGTTCTGCGGAGCATGCTTTCTTCCTCCTTAAATATGACCAAGTCACTCGAAGAAATCCGAAATCCGGCTTGGCAGTGATTTCCGGATAACCTCACTCACAATTAAAACAATAAATCCATTGCGATGACTGACAACCAGAACAAAACAAGAAGCGATTTCCAGTATATCGAATCTAGGTCGGGAGGAGTGTCAGTCAAATGCTGAAAAAATTGTTTATATTATCTAGAGGATTCGCTGAAAAACTGAATTTCCATAAGGAGAAAAAAATGCCAAAGTCAAGGCTGTTGAATCGGTCCCATATCTCTCTAATCCTGGCATTTGCGACGGCTCTGTTCGTCCCTTCCGACCAGTTGAGAGCAGGGACACAAAAAAAGTTGTTGGATCAGATGAGCATGGCGGAGATCCTCAAAGCAACTGGCGAATACTGCGAGAGGGTCAAGCAGATGGCCCTGCACTACACCTGTCTGGAAAAGATAACCGATATTGAAAAATTCTTCGGTGGCATGTCCCGCTATTCTGGGCTGCATAGGGAGAACATGATTTTCAATGTCCGGAGGACCAGGCGGCAAACATACACATACGACTATCAATTGATCAAAAAAGGTGATGAGCTTTTAGAACAGAGAATCATGCTGAAAAAAAACGGAAGGAAAAGGCACCAGAAGAATGCTGATCTCAGCCATCTCAAGTACTTCAGCCAGTTCCTGATTTATGGTCCGGTGGGATTTCTCAGCCGGTACTGGCAAAGCCGCTTCACATACACCTTCTTTGACGAAGACATAATCAACGGTGAACCGGTCGTCATCATCCAGGCCGTTCCCATTGATGTGCGCCTGGACAACTACAATATTGGCCGCATCTGGATCAATAAAGATTTTCAAATCCTTCGTGTGGAGTGGGAGCCATCCTGCTTACAAAACTACCAGGATGAAACCATAGGTTCGAAACTGGGCGAATTCCGGAAAACGGTAGTCTGGACAGTGGATTACAGTGTCGAAAAAAACGGGGTTCTATTTCCCGGTCAACAGTTCATCCAGGAAATTTTTTTCCAGGACTCATCAAACGGGATACGGCGAAAGGCTGTAAAACGGGAGACACGCT
>JAGLWV010000391.1 GCA_023133225.1 Candidatus Aminicenantota bacterium
AAAAGGGGACTGTCCCCTTTTTTGTACCTCTCTTTTTTCTTCACGAGATGCTTTGCAGAAAAAATATCCAAAAAAGAAACCAATCTTCTCACTTTTTCGTAATATATATTGATGACATCAGTGCAAAATTTTAATTAAAATAGAAATTAAAAAGAAAGGGATTTCATCATGCCCTTTCTTTGTACAGTGCCTTGGTATTATGTTGAGAAAGAAATATTCTTGCTACTTTTCTCCCTGTAATATATCATTTCCACAAACCGGTAAAAGAACAGGATATGGCATTCCTATAGAACATTCTTAAAACTGTATCCTGGTCTTTTTAAAATAATGTAAGGAGGAAAAATGACACAAAAAAGAAAACATCCTAATATCACTCGTCGTGAGTTTCTTGGCAAAAGTGCTGTGGGAGTTACTGCACTGGGATTGTCACCCGCACTCGTCAATACCTTGCTGGTCCAAACAGGATGCCGCTCTGGCACAGGCCTTGAGGAGTTCATTATTCCTGAGGATGTGCTGAAGAAGGCAGTGGAACTCCTTATGGCCAAAGGAGCAAACTTTGGAGATGTGTTCGTCGAACGGGCTGCCTTTGATTCCATCAGAAGCGATGATCGAAAAATAAACACATCAACCGTCATAGAAAAAGGTGTGGGGATTCGTGCAGTTAAGGATGGCAAAACCTACTATGGTTATACGGACAGCTTTGAGCCGGATGAAGTATACAAGACAGCGAGGTTTGTTGCTGATGCAGCCTCTCAGGGTACTGCAGCAGGAGAGGGGATGGTTGTCAACCTGACTCAACAGAGCTCGAGCCTGAAATTTCCCATCGTGCCTCATCCAAAAGATGTTGCCGTGGAAAAGAAAGTCGAGATGATTCAAGGGCTGACTGACAGGGCCTGGTCGGCGGATGCACGGGTTACACAGGTCTCTCAATTTTTCCGTGAAATCATCCGTCAAGTGAATCTGGCTACTTCATCCGATAAGCTCATTAACCAGACACTGGCTCTGACGGAGTTTTATGCGTCCACATACATGAAGGATAAGGAAGGGAACTTACAGAGTGGTGGAGACAGCCGCGGAGCCTATGCCGGGCAGGATTTCTTCAAAGATGAGGACTCATTTGAGGCCGTCGTGGACAAATCAGCAGAACGTGCAAAAAGATTGCTGGAGGCGGTCGATTCTCCTCGTGGGGTATTCCCCGTTGTTTTAGGACCGGGAGTCACAGGTGTCATCTTTCATGAGTCCTGCGGTCACGGTATGGAAGCGGACCTGGTCTTCAAGGGTTCCAATTTCAAGGACCAGATCGGAAAACAGACTGCTGCCAAAGGCGTCACATTGATCGACGACGGCACTATTCCCCAGATGCCTGGCTCTTACGCCTTTGATGATGAAGGCACTCCTTCAGAGCGGACTGTCCTTATCGAGGACGGAATCCAGCAGAACTACCTCTGTGATTTGGTGTGGGCAGAGAAGCTCGGGATGAAATCCACAGGAAGCGGCCGCCGCCAGTCATTCCGTTTTCCACCCATTCCCAGGATGCGCAATACCTTCATCGATAAGGGCAATATACCACCGGAGGATATTATTTCCGGAACCAAGAAAGGAATATACGTAACGAGTGCGGGAGGCGGTCAGGTTGATGTGATAACCGGCAATTTCATGATGGGCGTGCCCGAAGGATATCTGATCGAAAAGGGAAAGATCACTCGACCTATTAAAGGTGCTACACTTTCAGGCATGGGTATTAAAGCGCTGAAGACCATTGATATGTTGGGAAGCGACCTGAAGATATTTGCAGGTGCGGGCCGGTGTGGCAAAATGCAGACTGCACCCACAGGATTCGGTATGCCGACCACCCGTGTCCGCGGAATGCTTGTGGGTGGAAAAGGAGAAGCTTGGGAAGACGAGGAAGGAGGTCCCAGATGAAAGCAAAAAAAGAATTCATGAATCTAGCCCAGTTTGCTGTCGAACAGGCCAAGAAGAAAGGTGCAGATGCAGCCGAAGCGTTCATTTCAGATACCCAGGAAGTTCAAATAAACGTCAGCAGCCGTAAGGTCGAGCAAGTGAGCGCCGTCACGGATGCTGGAATCGGCCTTCGAATACTCAAAGACCAGAAGATGATCTTTGGCTCAAGCAATGAACTATCCAAGAATTCCATCAAAGACGCCATCTCCGGCCTAATGAGAAAGGTGCCCTATCACACACCCGACGAGTTCAACGTCATCTCGAGCAAGGAAAGCGGCTTTCTTTCCGGAGACTGGTCAAGTTATGCGGATTTGCTTTCATATGATCCAAAAATTACGGAAGTGCCCATACAGGAAAAAATCAAGCGGGCCATCGCTATTGAGGTAGCGGGATTGGACTACAGCCCCAAGATAGCTGGTTCGATGTACGCTATTTATATGGATAGCACGTCCAATATTTATTTGGCAAATTCCAACGGAGTATCAGGATGGTTTCCTACCTCTTCCTGTGGTGGTGGAGGCAATTTCTCGGCAGCCGAGGGTGAAGACCGTCAATCCGGTTCCTATATCAAGGTTGTGATTAACTACGGCGATTTTAATCCCGAAGAAACAGGCCGCAAGGGAGCTGAGAATGCTGTACGGATGCTGGGAGCCAAACCCATCCAGTCCTGTGAAGTCCCCATAGTCGTCTCTCCGGATGTTGGGACCCAAATACTCTCATATATTGTGGGCATGCTATCTGCTGATGCGGTCCAGAAGAGAAAATCTCTCTTTGCCGAAAAGCTCGAGACCAAGGTTGCCTCTGACATTCTTTACCTCGTGGACGACGGCAAGCTGAAAGGCGGTCTGGCTACCAATCCCGTAGACGGGGAGGGAGTTCCCAGACAGACTACCCCTCTGATTGTGAACGGTGTATTAAAAAATTACCTATACGACAGCTACACCGCTAAAAAGGGCAAAGTGAAATCCACGGGCAATCGTGCCCGGGGAGGGTATCAAGGACAGGGAGGAATAGGAAGCACCAATCTTTTCCTGAAAAAGGGAAAAATTAAACCCAACGCTATTTTTTCCGGTATTGATAAAGGTTTTTTTATGAAAGATGCTTTTGGTCTTCACGCTGGTATCGACTCAGCTTCGGGCGATTTTTCGATTCCTGTGGCCGGCTTCATGATCGAGAAAGGTAAAATATCCTTTCCAATCCGGGGAATCAGTATCGGAGGCAATCTGTTCGAATTCCTGAAGTCTGTGGATAAAATTGCCGATGACCTCACCTGGTTTCAGAGCGTGGGCTGTCCTACCTTTTCCGTCTCAAGCATAAAGATAGGCGGTGCCAGCAAATAGTATTAAAACGAAGAAAACCAAGCGGTATATCTAAGAGCCCTCTTCTGCAAAAAAGTATTGTGTCCCTTTTTTTAACATGATATAAACATCTGCGTAGTGTCTGAAATAAATAATATGAACAAGGACAAGATTTCTAATCATAAGAAGCAAGGAAAATCCCTCTATCTAAAAAACTGGAGGAGTAATGTGTGAATTCTGCCATACGCATGGTGAAGGTAAAAAGTGGTATTTGGAGGCAAGGAATTACTCGGATGACCTGTTAAGCGACCTTCGACGACGAAATTTCATAAAGGATTTCTTTGAAAAGCCTGAAGCTCAAGGCGAAGGCGTGGAGAAAATCGGTAAACTTGCCAGTGCCCCTGGTTTTGTTAAAAGCGCTTTGGCCAGCCGCATTTCAGAAAAGATGAAAAAGCTTCATTTCGGTCAGGTTGTACCGATAGAAGAGGTCGAACGTATCTTTGACTTTGTGACGTCTATTACGCGTTTTTCCTGTCTCTGCCGCCACGTCACAACAGGTTCTGAACAGCGGTACTGCTACGGAGTCAGCCTGGCACCAAACGGAGGGAAGCTGGTAGAGCTCATCAGGGAGATTGATTCCAAATATCTAATCGGGCCAGACACAGCCGGGGTCGAATCATTCAGCAAAGACAAGGCCCTAGCCATGCTGCGTGAGCACGAAGAGGAAGGTCTTTGCCACACCGTATGGACTTTTGTTGCTCCCTTTATAGGCGGCATCTGTAATTGTGACAATGTGGATTGTCTGGCCATGCAGAGCACAGTGACATACGGAGTTCCGGTACTTT
>JAGLWV010000392.1 GCA_023133225.1 Candidatus Aminicenantota bacterium
TATTTTATCTTGTTTAGCTCTTTTTCCCCACAGTCTTTAAATGCTCGAGAGAACCGTAGAGAGAGAGGAGTTTATTAAATTCCTTTTCATCATAAAAGGAGCACTTTCCCTCGCCCCAGGATTTAGCTACCTCAATCACGAATCTTGCTGCCATTTCAATATCTATGCAATGGTTCGCTCCGGTGGCACATCCTGGAACAGGAACTTCGGTCGTGATTGCGACTCCAACCACTGGGGCATTCGTAACAATGGCAGGCTGCATGATACTGTTCAGATGGTAAATATCATTCCCGTAAGGAGTTATGTCCTGTGTCGTAATCGGGAAAACAACCGGCATTTTGCCCGTTACAATTTGCATGATGTCCAACAAGTCTTCGCTCACCCTCAATATGTACCCATCTTTGACTGTGGGGGAGATGGCAAATCCTCGAGAGTTGATGATGCGGTTTCCTTTGGTCGTATCTATAGAAAGAATAGCCTCCATTTGCTCGTCAACTTCATGTTTATTCATTGTTTCCATGGAAACAGGTGCTCCCATAAAGGGAACGGGTTCGTGGGGAATAATAGGGGAGTGAGTCGAGAGATGAGTGGCTGCAATCACATCGCCTTTAAGTACATCTCCTTTTTTCCTCATTTCTGCCAATTTTGCTGCAGCTGCTAGAGCTGTAATTGCCCCGTCAGCATCGGATACAAGGCCGATTTTATGAGGCCTGGCTCCTATTCCTCCAAGGCAGCCTATGATGCCTAAAGTTGGAGCTGTGCCTCCTTTAGATCTGCCTTCTTTTCCCTTGATATGAATCTTGACGAATTTCGTCTCGCCTTTTTCCTCTCTGACCTTTCGAATCTCAATTTCCGCTTCGTTTAGACCTCTGTCAATGAAAAATTTTTTTATTTCATTTTCGTTAATTACCGGAGTTTCCAGTAATTCGTGCACCTCGATTACCTGTTTTAAGGCCATGGTTTTGCTCCTTGTCAGGAAAAATTTTCATCACAGTATAATAAAGAATGATCGAAGAAATGATTCCATTAAAAGCAAAGACAGAAAAAGGGAATATTTTAAGCGTGAAAGGATGTCCGGAGGTTATCCAGCCTATTAAAAAGGAAATAAGATAGACTCCTGAAGCCTTGTAGTTGATTTTAGAAAAGGCATTTTTTCCAAAATCATTTTTTCTTAATCTTCTTAAGAAGTAATAATCACAGATAAAGATGCCGCCGATTGGACCGATGCTCACGGTTAAGATGATTAAGAAAAGTTCAAGCCTTTCTAAGATTCCCAAAGCAGCAAATAAAGAGGCAAAGATTCCCGCTGCTATAGTGACTTTCCACCTTTTCGTCCGGAAAATATTATTCAAAGCTAAAGCGGCTGAATAGATGTTGCTATCATTCGTGGTCCATTGGGCTAAGAGAAGGACGAGAAAGCCTATGAATCCCAGTCCAAGATATTGATTGTCGATTATGAGTTCAGGGAGTCTTTCATGATAGACTCCGGTATTCATAGCTAAGATGGAACCAACAACATGAAGGAACGCGCTTACCACCATGGCGATGGCTGCTGCCAAGAAAATATCCTTCATTCGAGGACGAGCGTAACGGAAGATATCAGCGCTAGTCGTTGCCCCAACAATGAATCCCCCGGCTACTATAGAGGCAGCAGCGCCTAAGGTTATTGGATAGGGATCGGGTTGATGGTTGAGGGCGAGGGAAATCAGTGTGTCAGAGGGCAGAAAATGAAAGCCCATTTTTATTATTCCCCACAAAAAGATTATGATCATAAACGGAGAAGCAACCCAACTGAGGGCAGTTAAGCCTCGAATCCCAAAAATTGCAGGAATCATCATCAGGACTCCGCAGATAAAGGAGAAAACTGGCAGGGGGAAATGCGTTCCAAAATAAAACTGGACGGTTCGGGCAAAAAAAGCTGCCTGGACTCCAAACCAGCCAATCAGGGAAAGAGCGATGCATAGAGAGATGAGGATGGCTCCTATTCTCCCGAAGGAGAAATTGGCTAAAAGAGGGGTGGAGAACCCTGTTTTGGCTCCTATATAGCCTGCAAGCCCCATCATGGC
>JAGLWV010000393.1 GCA_023133225.1 Candidatus Aminicenantota bacterium
TTACAGCATCAAGAAGGGTTTGAGCTACAAAGGCAGGCTTTATCCCCTTTTTTTTAAGCTTTGGGAGCGATTCTTTTCCATAGCCTGTAAGCACCAGGATCGATTTGGCCTGGATATTCAGCCCAAAGAGGATGTCTTCCACTTTGTCTCCAATCATATAAGAGTTTTTCAAATCGATCTTTAGATCCGTTGCAGCTTGAAGAGCCATCCCCGGGTTGGGCTTGCGGCAGTGGCAGTCTTTTCTATATTGAGGAGTGGAGGAGAGGAGGTAGTGAGGACAGTAATAGATACCATCAAAATGAGCGTTCCGTTCGGCAAAAGAATCCCTTAGCTTCCGGTGAATATCATGGAGGTTCTTCTCAACAATGAGCCCTCGTCCCACACCGGACTGGTTGGTTGTAATTACAGCGAGAAGCCCGATCTCGTTTATTTTTTTTATAGCTTCAAAGCTAAAGGAGTAAATCTCTATCACGCTGAATGAAGCTGGATATCCCACATCTTTGTTAATGGTTCCGTCTCTATCGAGAAAAACAGCCTTTTTTTTCATCATAAATATTGCTGGCAGGCCTGAAAAACTTCTTCTGAATGAATGTTTATCATGCACCTGTGGTCAAAAGGACATTCTCTGTAGCGGCACGGCCAGCAGGGAGTGTCTTTTTTGATGACTATTGCCGGCTCCTGGAAAGGGCCTGTAGTTTTCGGGTCTGTTGGGCCGAAAATAGCGACAACCGGAATTTTCAAGGCATTTGCCATGTGCATGGGTCCGGAGTCATTAGTAATGAAAAGATTAGCCTGGCTGATTAGCCCGGCGAGCAGGCGCAGACTGGTGTTGCCTGCTAGATTGAAAGGCTTTTTGGTCATAGAGGAAACAATGGATTCCGCCAATTCGGTCTCCCCTGAGGAACCGACAAGGAGAATATTTGCCTTTTTTCTCTCTTGAAGCAAAGCAGCGAGCTCTGCATATTTTGTGACAGGCCATCTTTTAGCAGGCCCGTAGGATGCACCGGGATGGAGAATGATGAGAGGTTGTTTTAAATCGATGTTTAAAGAAAGCAGCATTTCTCTGGCTTTTTGCTTTTCTTCTTGAGTCAAGGGGAGAGAGAGTTGAGGGGGGGTAGTTTTTATTCCCAACCCACTGATAAGGTCTAGATAGTAATTTACCTGATGGGAGGAGTTTTTGTCTTTCCTTAGAGGCACGCTTTTGGTCAAAAGGATACCACGTCCGTCCCTAGAGTATCCCCATCTCTGGGGAATCTTGGCAAGATAGAAGAGGAAAGCTGAAAAGAATGAGTTGGTTAGAAGAACACCTGCATCAAAATGGAGTTTTTTTAGTCTTTGAGCAGAGTTGTTCAGGTCTTTGAGGTTATTGTTCGTTTCAGAAAGAGGAATGACTCCCTTTATGAAGGCATAAGAGTCGAATAAATCTTTTGTCCAGCCTTTTGTAATGACCCAGATTTGAGCGTCAGAATAATTTCTGCTTATACTTTCAATAGCAGGGATGGCGAGGATAGAATCCCCTATCCAATTGGGCACTCGAATAACGATCTTCATTTTTAAACTAGGAGTCTTTAAGTGGAAGATTCTTTTTTCTTCTTCACAACTTCCTTTTTTTTACTTTTCGGTTTCTCTTTGGGCTTTTCTTTCATTTCTGGTTCTTTCTTTTTGGCGTAATCGGTGACATACCAACCGCTGCCCTTGAATTGAATGGCTGAAGAAGAGATGATTTTTTTGAGTGGACCTTCACATGTAGGGCATTTTGTTAAGGGAGGTTCATTGATCTTCTGCAAGACTTCAAGAACGGATTTGCATTTTCGACATTTATATTCATAAAGAGGCATTATTCCAACCTAAACGAAAAGATTACGAAACAGTATAACAAAAAGAAGGGGCCAGGTCTTTATTTTTCGCTTATTTTAGTTGAGAAATAAATTGGCTCTACTGAAAGACAACAGCTTCAAAAATGAAGATTTCGGCTCCTGTCTCCCATGCATTTTCCGGCAGCCCGGCTTTTAGACAGGCTTGTTGAAGGAATGTTTCCCTTGACCAGTGGTTTTCAACAGGTACTTGAGGCAGAAGAAGCCCCTTTTTATCCCCCTTGGAGATGACAAGTCCGTGTTTCCCAACCTCGACGAGACGGGGCGTTTGAATTTTTTTGAGAGGCGTGAGAACGGAGATCTCTATCTCTAGCTCCTCGAGCTCATCGACTGAGACAGGAGGAAATCTTGGGTCTCTGCAGGCAGCGAAAATGGAAGCGCGAATTATCGTTTGGTAAAGAGGCAAGACTGGCTCTATGTATCCTATGCATCCTCTTAGATGGCCCTCTTTCTTAAGGGTGACAAAAGCTCCCTTTTTGGATAAAAGAATTGAGCTTTGAGTTTCGTAATTTAAAACTTTTTCTTCTCGGATAAACTGGTTAATGGATGACCGGGCCAACCGTAAGAGTTCTTTTTTTTCTTCAGCAGAAAGGCTGAATTCGGATGCAGACGTTCCTGAGTGGATGGCGGCGGCCAGATAGCCCACAACTCCAGATTCAGAGCCCCCGACCTGGGAAGAGTCGGCATAATGGAGAATTTCGACTCTCGCTTTCTTTTCTTTTGCATATAGCAGGGTTGAGGTGACAGGCCCTCCCCCGCACATGATGTTTTCGCCCTTTTCGATTTTTTTTATAAGAAGGTTGATTTCTAAGGATTGGATGAGAGAGGTTGTCTTGGAGTCGATATCATTGGCTCTTTTTTTTGGAAGTTGATGAGACATATCAGTTGAGGCAACGATCAGAACTTTTTTCCCTTTCAGAACTTTGGTCAGGGCATTTGCCAGTGAAGTAATTGTCTCTTTTGTTTGAAAACCCATGACCACAGGAACGATTTTTGCGTGGGGAAGGGTTTTTTGGATGAAAGGTATTTGGACTTCCACAGAGTGTTCTTCCGCATGGGCTTGAGGGACGTATTTAAAGCCTGAAGCTTTAGAAAGTTTTAAAGCGAGCGACTCATCGACAGTTGCTATTCCCAGAGGAGTTTCATATCCCCCCTGAAGATAAATCGAGCAGCCGCGAAATCCATGACGGTGGGAAGGAGCGATGATGATGACTGTTTCATAATCTTTTCCCTGAACAAGACGGTAAGCATACGCGGCAACCTGTCCCGAATAAAAATATCCGGCATGAGGAGCAATAAGAGCGATAATATTTTCAGAAGAAAGGGGCTCTTTTTTGACATTCTGAAGGAAATAATCGATTTGACGGGAAAGGATTTCTGCATTTTCTTCGTAAAACATTCCCTTTCCTGCCCATACAGCCTTCCTTATCCCCTGAGACCAGGAGAAAGAGACGCAGAGACAGAAAGCAAAGAAGATGATTAATGCAATCTTTTTCATTGTTTTTCTCAACCTGAATTATTCATAAAAACTGCCGATACAATTACCTAATATCCATGATATCAGCATAGTAGCATACTCTCTCAGTGGACCAAGGTAACCGCTTTGTTTTTTTAATTCCATTTCACTCTCTATCGGCATTTTTTCCCCTCCGGGCGAGCCGATCTCACCGCATCG
>JAGLWV010000394.1 GCA_023133225.1 Candidatus Aminicenantota bacterium
TTCTTGATTTTATATTTTTTTATCTTGTTATCCAAAGTCTGGCGGGTTATACCCATTATTTTGACGGCTTCACTCTTATTCCAGTTCATGTGTCTCAACACCCTGATAATGTGGCCCTTCTCCATATGCTCAAGCGATTCAAGCGGAGGCGGGATGACTTTTCCTATGCTGCAGATGTTTTGGGGAAGATCCTCCGGATGGATGACTTCCCCATCGCCCAGAACAACCGCTCGATCTATGCAGTTCCTCAACTCTCTCACATTGCCGGGCCATCTGTAGGATTCCAATAATTTCTCCGCCTTGGACGAGATTTTTTTCACTCTTCCCGCAACAAAGTGCTTTGCTAGGAGGATGATATCCTGCTTGCGCTCACGCAGTGTTGGAAGCTGAAACGGTACCACATTCAGACGATAGTAGAGATCCTCACGAAACCTCCCCTCCTCCACGGCTTTGCTCAGATCCTTATTCGTCGCCGCAATAACCCGGGCATCAACCTTGATTGTCTTCGTTCCACCAACCCGCTGGAGCTCTTTTTCCTCTAGTGTCCTTAGGACCTTAGCCTGGGTTTCGATACTCATGTCACCGACCTCATCGAGGAAAATTGTTCCCCCGTGTGCCATCTGGAATTTTCCCTCAGTGGTGCTGATCGCGCCGGTAAAAGCTCCCTTCTCGTGCCCAAACAATTCACTCTCAATCAATTCTTTAGGAATGGCGGCGCAATTGACAGCAACAAAAGCTTTGCTGCTGCGCGGTGAGAGCGAATGAATAGCTTTTGCAATAAGTTCCTTTCCTGTTCCGGTCTCTCCCTGTAAGAGGATCGTAACATCTGAAGGGGCAACTTTTCTTATAGTATTGTGGACCTTTTTCATTTTTTCAGATTTGCCCATGATCTGGAACCTCGACTTCAACACATTTTCCATCTGAATGTTTTCCTGGACAACTTGCCTGTGAAGAAGAGCGTTTCCTAACGCGATTCCGGCCTGGTGACACATGACTGTCAGGAAAGTCAGGTCATTCTCGGAGAAACTTCCCTCCGAAACCCGGTTGTCTAGATAGAATATTCCTAATATTTCCTCTCGAAAAAGGAGAGGAACACACATAGCAGACCTGATGCTGTATTCCTTAATGCTTTCTGCCTGCTCAAACTGCCTGTCTTTGAGAGCATTATAGGTTAGAATAGAAACACCTTCCCTCAATACCTTATGGATTATTGTTTTGCTGACTTCCAACCTCTCCGGCTTCAGATCACCCGTATTGTCTCGAGTAAGCTCACAGGTCATGTCTCCGGTATGTTCATCGATCAGGGCAATCATGCCCCTCTCGGCATCCAGCGTCCTGAAAGCCGCATTCATGATCTCATCCAGCAGATGATGCGGATCTTCCAGATATGAATTAACAGCCTTGCCAAATTCATATAGGAGCATCAGTCGCTGATGGTCTTTTTGGAGTGACTGTAAGTCAACGGGATCGATATTATCGAAAGTGAAAGGGCCAGTCTGTCTTGTATCCAGGGATGCCACTTCTAATGTTTCATGTGTCATCTTTTCATTTGCAAGAAATTCAACAAAGGGGGTTTTAGTGGGTTTTCTGGATTTAAAAATCAATATAGAGCCGCCTATCTTTATTCTGTCGCCATCTTTCAATTTATGAGAGGAAACGATTCTCTCGTTAACCCTGATGGGATACTTGGCGCCTACGTCATGGACTTCATAACTTCCGTCTTCGAGTGCTACGACCTCTGCATGGTCCCGGGATACAAAGAGGTCCGTAAGAGTAACATCATGAGTCCTTCTCCTGCCGATGGTTGTAGTGGTTTTAGTAAGCTTGAAACTTTTATCCTGGATATCTTTCTGCTGCAGGATCAGATGAGGCATATGTATATTTTACCGTTTATCTTATTTTTTTTCATCATTAAATAAAAAGGGGGTCAAATCTTTAATCTTGAATTAATTGGGAAACCTTTTAATGTTTAACTCTACCCGATGATTCGCTAATATTTCCAAGGATAAAGATTTGACCCCATTTACATTCCCTTATTGTTAGAAAATAAGGAAATGGGTATTGTGTCCCTCTATTTATTTGTCCCTCTATTTATTTGTCCCTCTATTTATTTGTCCCTCTATTTATTCAAAAGAATGTCATTCCCGCGGAGGCGGGAATCCAGAGCTACCGTCATTCCCATACCCGCTCCCCGCCTCCGCGGGGACAAGCTTCGCGGGCACAGGCTTCGCGGGAATCCAGAGATATCTGGATATGAGTCTTTTATATTTCTGGTTTCCCGCTACCCCGCCTGCGCGGGCACAAGCTCTGCGGGAACAAGCCTGGATTCCCGCTTCCGCGGGAATGACAATAAAGAGGAATGACAATAATAAAAATTTTAAAAGGGGGTCAAATCTTTATATGCAATTGAATCTGAAGAAATAGAGACTGGGAAGGAAAATTCTGGAGTTAAAATCGCCATAGGTAGCTGGCTTTGAAGAAAAAGCTGCTCCTCGTGTTGAACATGTCACCCTCGCCGTAAATCCAATCGTTGTCCTGCCATCTCCTCTTTTCGTACAGGCCGCCATATCCCATATGAAGGACTGTTCCAGGAATTAAAGTGAATGAAGCCAAAAAATCTGTGAGCATCCTTTTCTGGAAGCTGTCGTACTGGGTGAGGGCACGGACAAAAAGGTATTTGTTGAACTGATAGGTGATGCGGGAGTAGATGATGTTTACGTCATAGATATTTTCATTATCTCTATTTAAATCGGTGCGATAAAAACTGAAGTACACGCTGAGTTTACTGTTTGGTTGAAGGGTAAAGTTAAAACTTACCTGATAACCATCCCCTTTAAAAGGAGGATCAGCCGGATAATAAATCTGTTCACCCAGTGAAAATCCGCTCCCTAAGCGAAGCCACTTTGTGATCTGAATACCACCACCGATATTAAATTCAGAGATATGAAATGCCTGGCTATTCCAGCTCTCAGTCCT
>JAGLWV010000395.1 GCA_023133225.1 Candidatus Aminicenantota bacterium
TATCTGCCGCAATAAAATCTCTGCGGAGGCGGGGAGCGGGTACGGGAATGACGAATAGAACTGGATTCCCGCTACCCCGCCTCCGCGGGAATGACAGATAGAACGGGACTCATTTTTTATCGCCGTTTTAGTATTTCAGTCAGTTCTGCCAGTACCATTGCCGTGGCACCCCAAATCTTATGCCTATCGAAAAAATAAAAAGGGACTTCGACTTCAACACCCTGAATAGTCCACACCTCTCTCATGGTATTTTTTGGTTCGAGCAAGTGGTCCAAGGGAACTTCGATCACTTCAGCCACTTCATGCTTTGACGGTCGAAAATCAGGCCGCTCGTGTGCAGCAGCAACTGCCGGATATATGCAGTAATTGCTCGGAGGAATATAAAGGGGTGTCAATCCGCCCAAAATCTGGAGTGACTCCGGGAGTATTCTCAGCTCTTCTTCGGCTTCCCTTAAAGCAGCCTGTTCAAAGCTTTCTCCCTCCTCCTGGCGACCTCCGGCGAAAGAAATCTGAGCCTGGTGAAAAGCCATTCGAGCAGTCCTGCGGGTTAAAACCAGATACAGGCACCCCTTCCACGGATAGAGGAGAACAAGAACTCCAGCTTTGATACACGAACTTTCGACTTCCTTAATCGTTTTATTGCCGGGTCTGGGATTGGTTACCATTGTCAGTTGAGCTTTCAGGCCCGGCTTTGGCCCCTTGAGTGCTTTTTCGAGAAATTGAAGAGTCTCTTCTTGGGTAAGCAAACGATTCACCGCCCTTTCCGCTTATTGTCACCACGGGTGAAGCATGGCCATTAAATAATTGTGAATAATCCAGGCTAAATTCCAGATCTCATATGACCGGCTAAAGTATCGATCGCATAGAATATATCAGCAGAAGGAAAATTATAATTCGTCTTTATCCGGATGTACCCATGTTTTAGCTCAGGTATTATCAGGATGCCGCCTTTGAATGTATTTATATCAGCTTGCATTAACTTGTACTTAAGGTCGTAATCCAGGTTGAGTTTTTGGGTTAGATACTGGTCTCCTTTCCATATGACATCCACCACCTCTCCCCCGAAAAATGACCTTTTCTTTATCACCATCTTTGTTTTTCTTAAGGGTTTTTCTCTTATACCGAAGGTACTTTTCACCAGATACTCGATGAAATAATTGACTCCGTATTGGCTGGAGGCGCTGATAACATTGATAAAATCAATATTACTTTTCTTTAATGCAAAAATACCTTCAGATTTAAAGCCTAAAGAGGGCTTCCTCCTGAATTTTACCTGTTCGCTATCCTCATCTAATACAACAAACTCTACTCCTATTTCAAGAAGGCTCTGGGATAATTCTTTAGGCTTTTTGTCTCCCTTCTTTTTTTTCTTGGAAAGAAGAAAAGGAAGTAAAAAAGCAGTCAGAAATACGATAATTGCGGGAAGAATTTTTTCCAAATCCATAT
>JAGLWV010000396.1 GCA_023133225.1 Candidatus Aminicenantota bacterium
GATTAAAAGTGAATTTAAATCGACGTGATTTTTTGAACACAATTGGTATCGGGGCTGTATCTTTTTGTCTGGGTAATGTGATTTCCGCCTGTAAAAATAAATCAACAAGGCCAAACATCATTTTTATCATGGCCGATGATATGGGATACGGAGATCCGGGATGTTATAATCCCCAGTCAAAAACGCCAACGCCCAATATTGACCGTTTAGCCAGCCAGGGCATCCGCTTCACAAATGCCCATTCGCCAGGTTCTGTCTGTGTCCCCACTCGGTACGGACTGCTAACCGGGCGCTATCCATTTCGGGTAGATCTTAAAAAACACAGAGTAACCAGTCTCATCGAACCCGGACGTTTGACGCTGGGCTCACTGCTGAAAAAACATGGCTATAAAACTGCCTGTGTAGGCAAGTGGCATTTAGGATTCGAAAATCTGAGTAATCTCGATTACTCAGAACCATTCCATGGGGGACCTGTTGACCGTGGTTTTGATTATTTCTTTGGCATGCACGCCTCGCTTGATATCCCCCCCTATTACTACATTGAGAACAACCGTTGTGTTGAACCGCCAACGGATAAAATCGATGCCAATCATAGTAAGGACGTGACCCCGATACAGGGTGCATTTTGGCGGGAAGGCAAAATTGCCCCCGGTTTTAAGCATGATGAAGTCCTGCCCCTGTTTTCAGATAAAGCGATCGCATTTATTGAAAACCAGCAAACGATCGAAGCTCCATTCTTTCTTTATCTTGCTTTGGCAGCGCCCCACACGCCGTGGTTGCCAACGGGAAAATTTAAAGGACAAAGCAAAGCGGGAGATTATGGTGACTTTGTGGCCCAGGTGGATGAAACCATCGGTCGAATCATGAAAACCCTGGATAAAACAGGACTTGCCGGCAACACGTTACTTTTCTTTACCAGTGATAATGGCCCAGTGTGGTATGAACAGGATGTCAAACGTTACGATCACAAATCGACTCATTTCCTTAAAGGAATGAAAGGTGATGTTTGGGAAGGCGGGCATCGAATGCCTTTTATTGCACGCTGGCCCGGAAAAATAGCTTCCAATTCCATAAGCCATGAGAATATCTGTTTCACCGATATGTTAGCCACATTCGCGGCACTAATGCGAGACAAACTGCCGGAAAACGCTGGCGAAGACAGCTACAATATTCTTCCGGCGCTTGTTGGCCAAAAATACGAAAAACCCATACGGGGAGCGATTGTCATCGAAAATCGGGCCATTATCCAGGGAGATTGGAAGCTGATCTTCAGCAGTGGAAAGGGAAGCATCAGTAGAAGATACTCAAAGCAGCCATTCGATGAATCAGAACTTAAAGGACAAAAAGGAGAACTTTATAATCTCAAAGAAGATCCGTCCGAACAGAAAAATCTTTATGATGAACGACCGGAACTGGTACGCCATCTTTCCGAACTTATGGAGAAATATAAGCAGCACGGACGAAGTGTAGGCTACAAAGAAACGAAATTCAAAGATAAATTATATTAACGGAAAGTGGAGAGACATAAAAATGCATAGATTCAACAGACGGGATTTCCTACGGGCGGCCGGATTGACTACGGCAGCAATGCTGGCACCAGGTTCTTTTTCCTGCCGAAAATCCAGTTCAAGACCCAACATCCTTTTTCTGCTGGTGGATGACCAGCGCAACGATACCCTGGGCTGCGCCGGGCACCCCATTATCAAGACACCAGTGATCGACAGTCTGGCTGCAAAAGGAATGCGTTTCAGCAACGCCTTTGTCACCACCTCTATCTGCGCGGCCAGCCGAGCTTCCATTTTGAC
>JAGLWV010000397.1 GCA_023133225.1 Candidatus Aminicenantota bacterium
GTTTGGGAGTCTCTCCCGGCATCACAAATATCTGTGTAGGGAGGGCTGTTCATCTGCTGGATGAAACAGATGACGCACTTATCTATGTCGGAGGAAATCCCGTTCATCCCAGACCTCCCCTGAGTTACAGGATCGTGTATGCTGTGGAGAGTCTTCTCGATTTTTACGGGAGGATCGTTCCCATTCTTATAGAGGGAAAAGTGAAAGAAATTCAGCCCTTATCGGGGATTGAATCCATTTCTTTTCCTCCTTCTTTTCCAGAGATGGAATGTTTTTATACGGATGGTTTGAATTCCCTGCTTCATACAATGAAAGGGAAAATTAAGGGTAAACTTTATGAAAAGACTATTCGTCATAAAGGCCATGCCTTGGGTATTAAAATCCTGATGGAATGCGGCCTGTTTTCTCGTCGGCCCGTTCGCGTTGGCAGCCAGCAGGTTATTCCCCGGGAAGTTATTGAGTTTGTTCTGGATTCAAAGATGAAACTTGGGAAAGAGAAAGATGTGACTTTGTTGAGGATAGCCGTCTCAGGAAAGAAATCCGGAAAGCCTACAACCCATATTTTTGAAATGATAGACTTCTATGATGAAAAAAAAGGCTATACCTCTATGGCTAAAACGACAAGCTTTCCTGCTTCAATTGCAGCTCAGATGATAACGTCCGGCGAAATTACAAAGAGAGGGAGTCTCTTTCCCGAGGACGTCTTTCATGCCGAATTGTACTATCCTTTCATGAAAGCATTAAAAGAGTGTGGGGTGGTTGTAGCGCACAAGGAGAATCATTAAGAGGGGGCAGGCGATTTTTTATGTCTTCTTTTTAATTAAATATTTTATTCTTTTATCTGTCCGGAAGAGATCCAATCGAGGATTTCCTTCTTGGCTTTTTCATCCATCTCTGTTATTTTCAGCCCTGCTTCCAGCTTATCTTCCACAATTTTGGTCCAGGTAACTTCTGCTGAGATCGAGGTGAATATATTTTTTTCTGGAAAGTAAACCTTTAACTTTATATAAGAACCTTTTTTAATATTTAACTTAACATGTAACTTAACT
>JAGLWV010000398.1 GCA_023133225.1 Candidatus Aminicenantota bacterium
TTGAATAGCACAATTTTTTTGAAACATTGACCTGAAGCACACCCTCTTTCAACTCTATAGGAAGGGTCTTCACATAGACTTCCATCGGCTCCAATCTGAGATATTCCCTGAATACTTCTTTTCCATCGACAAAAACTACCAAATCATCATTAATATCCTGGAGGGGGCAGATTCCCACTGTTATAGAATTCTCATTTTGAGTGATATTCATGGTACCGTAGGGAGAAGCTTTGACCATGGGGCCGATCTCCTTGTACGGAAACCAGATTTCCCTCCAGACATCGCCTGTGTAAGGGATAAAAAATTCGTGGTCGCTCTGATTCAAAAAACGGCCTGACTGCGGCTCGCTGTACTGTCCGTCACTGTCCGTCAGGAGTTCTTCCCAGATTCCACCCTGCCGCGAAAGGCTCCAGATCCAGACTTTTTGCCCGGGCGAATCGTCATACAATGCCCAGTGGCCAAATCCGAATTTTGAATCGTGCCAGTAGCCGCCGAAGAAATTCTCGTATTCACCTACGGTAAAATAACTTTTTGGGCCGCCAAAATCATTATTTTTATACAATGAGAGGTTGCGCCCCTTTCTATTCACTGGCCAGGGTTCAAGCGGAACCGAATAATTGTGTCCGATGTGAAAACGGCCAGGGAAAATATACTGCAAGTCGTCCCCGACCTTAACTGCAGCATTCATCCAGGAATAATAAGATTGGTGAAGTGGGGAAGGATTATACCAGAGGGCACATGTTTCAAAGAAAGCTTTATCCCTGGGCAAAGTCACGGTAACGCTCCAGCGCGTCCGGGAGGGAAGGTCCATCGTGCCCACAACACAGGTTACGCTTCCATCCTTATTTTCGCGCATAAGGTAATCTACAGGGGTAGCGCATGAAGGTGAATGGCCAACAATGCCAAAATTGAAC
Organism: Candidatus Aminicenantota bacterium; assembly: GCA_023133225.1. GTDB lineage: Bacteria > Acidobacteriota > Aminicenantia > Aminicenantales > Aminicenantaceae > JAGLWV01. The sequence continues at coordinate 915 of JAGLWV010000398.1, forward strand.
TCGATACCGCCCGAAATCCACGGTCCTCTCAGAGCAATCTCCCGGAATTTCAAAACATGGTTGGTGTAGATGAACTCATTGCCTGTCGATTTCTCGGAAGCACCCCAGATTTTTCCGCCCACCTGGGGCAGGATGGAGACCTCAATATAAGGATTTTCCATCCGGACAACTTTCCACTCTTTATCGACAGAAATCTTACTGAACCTGTCAAAGAAGAAATACGGATAAATCCTGGCACCCCTGCCCCACATACTTGAGCGGGTCAGGATGGGTACCGGGTCCGGGTCTGAAAAAGGATAGGTTTTTATGACTTCTGTGACTTCATTAATTGTAGCTTTTTTGCTTTGAAAGACATTCATCCACAAAAGGACCAAAGCCACTAAAATGATAAAAACTGCTACAATAAAAAGACGTGTTTTTTTCATTTTGATTGTCCTTTCTCAGTTTTTTCCCACGAAAATAAACATCACTTGATTGAATCATCCATACTGTTCGATGAGTGGTTGACAACTCCCCATCGCTAAAG
>JAGLWV010000399.1 GCA_023133225.1 Candidatus Aminicenantota bacterium
CTGTTTACAAATGCCGGGATGAATCAATTTAAGAATATATTTCTGGGGCTTGAGAAAAGGAGCTACAAGAGAGCAACTTCTGTGCAAAAATGCCTGCGTGTAAGCGGTAAACATAATGATCTCGACCAGGTCGGAAAAACAAATAAGCATCATACGTTCTTCGAGATGCTGGGTAATTTTTCTTTTGGTGATTATTTCAAGGAAGAAGCTATTGTGTATGCCTGGGAACTCATCACCGATGTTTACAAACTCAAGAAAGATAATATCTACATTACTATCTACAAAGAGGATGACGAGGCGTTCAAGATCTGGGATGAAAAAATAAGAGTTTCTTCTGATAGGATATTTCGCTTCGGCAAGAAAGATAATTACTGGTCTATGGGAGATACCGGACCCTGTGGCCCCTGTTCGGAAATCCATTATGACATTGGCTCTGATATCGAAAAAGGAGACCCTTCTTCCCTGATAGAGAAGGGAAGCGATCGTTTTTTAGAGCTTTGGAATTTAGTTTTCATGCAGTATTATCAGGATGAAAAGGGGAAACAGCATCCCTTGCCTTCTCCTTCGATCGATACCGGCATGGGTCTTGAAAGGATTGTGGCCTCTCTTCAGGGAAAAAAGAGTAATTTTGACACCGACCTCTTCCATCCCCTTATCGAAGCTGTATGCGATCTCTCTCAACGAGAATACCCATCCGACGATGAAGGGGATCTTTCCGTAAGGATAATAGCTGACCATTCGAGAGCCTTGTCCTTTTTAATTGCCGATGGCATCATGCCGTCTAATGAAGGACGTGGATACGTCCTGCGGAGGCTAATCCGTCGAGCTTATCGCTCCGGTAACTCACTGGGGATAGAAGAGCCTTTTCTTTACAGGTTGGTGGGAGTTGTGAGTGATATTATGAAAGATGCCTATCCGGAGCTTCTCACTTCTGTAAATTATATTTCGAAAGTGTGCCAGTCTGAAGAAAAGCGTTTTGCTTTGACCCTTTCCTCAGGACTTCGCACATTTAGTCAGATCATAGATACGGCACATAAAAAGGGTCAAAAAGTAATTAATGGAGCACATGTGTTTAAATTGTATGATACATTTGGCTTTCCACTCGACCTTTCCCAGGAGCTGGCAGAAGAGAAAAACATGACTGTAGATGAGGAGGGGTTCAACCATGAGCTCGAGCAGCAGCGCCAGCGAGCCCGCCTTGCCTGGAAAGGCGAAGCCGATCGTAAAGCAAGGAAAGCCTATGAAAATCTAAAGGATCTCCACATCCGATTTGTTGGCTATGAAAAGGAGAAAATCGCAGAAGCTAAGGTTATCGCCCTGATGAAAAGTGAGCATAAAGTACATGAGCTTAAGGAAGGAGATACAGGAGAAGTTTTTATTGACCAGACTCCCTTCTATGCGGAATCTGGTGGTCAAATTGGCGATTCAGGAATTTTGAAAAATCCTCATTTTTCGGCGGTTGTCGAGAATGCCTACTATCCAATACCCGGGATTATTGCCCACAAGGTCAAAGTTTTATCAGGAAGAATTAAAGAAAATGATAGTGTCGAAACCTCAGTTGACGCCTCTAAGCGCAAAGCCATAAGCAACAATCATACCGCTACTCATCTTCTCCATGCTTCCTTAAGACAGATACTCGGCGACCATATCAAACAGGCAGGCTCACTCGTTTCACCGGAACGATTCCGTTTTGACTTCACCCATTTTGCCACTTTAAGCAGTTCTGAATTGAGGCAAATTGAGCAGCTTATCAATGAAAAAATCAGAGAGGACATTGAGGTTAAGACTCAAATCACGACTCTGGAAGAAGGTTTAAATGAAGGTGCCGTGGCCATTTTTGAGGAAAAGTATGGTGAGACAGTGAGAATGGTCATCATCAACGATTTCAGCAAGGAACTCTGCGGTGGAGTTCACGTGCATTCGACGGGTCAACTGGGCTTGTTTAAAATCATTTCAGAATCCAGTATTGCCGCAGGGATGAGGAGGATTGAAGCTTTAACGGCAGAAGAGGCATTAAAATATGTCCAGGATACAGATGAGATTATAACCGGGATCCAACAGACC
>JAGLWV010000004.1 GCA_023133225.1 Candidatus Aminicenantota bacterium
TGTTATTGGGAAGAGGTCCCATTGAGGAGGAGCTAAGAGCAAGTATGCCTGATGCTATCTTCTCCGGATACCTCAGCGGCAAGCAACTGGGCAGAGCATATGCCAGTGCTGATGTTTTTCTTTTTCCCTCCACTACAGAGACATTTGGCAATGTCATCCAGGAGGCATTGGCAGCTGGGATTCCTGCGGTTGTATCTGATAGAGGGGGCTGCCAGGAGATTGTGAAGAGTTCCGGGGGTGGATTGATTGCCAACGCCAAAGATGCCGAATCCTTCTACGAGTGCTGCACACAATTATTAACCAATAAGAACCTGTACAACAGGCTGAGGTTGAATGGCTTAAGACACGCAAAAAAGAAGGCCTGGAAAAGAATCAATGATGCGGTGATCTTCGAATATTACCGGATAAACAAGGTCCCACTGGCTTCAATCATCAAAGATACAACCATTGGAAAGGGAATCAGGTATATCGTTTTTTCCCTCTTCTGGAACATAAAAGAAATTCACATTAAAAATAAAAAAGCCTGATCTTTTTTTGTTTCTTCAGATATTATTGACATGCTCTTTCAAACTTGGATAATATAGGCATATTATTAGAGCGAAATAAAAAAGGAATTATTGAAACAATGAAAATGAGAGGATTCTTTATCGTGTTGTTTTTGGCAGGCCTTATCTACTTTGTACTCTGGATGGTCAAAGGGGGAAAGGAAAAGCTGGTCAGAGATATTAATACGATTGATCGGACACAGGTGGAATTGACAAAAGCGAATATGACCTCCTTACAGAAAGCGATTATCTCTTTTACTGTCCAGCGGGACAGAACCCCCAATAATCTGAAAGAGCTCCGGTTGGTTGTCGTTTCACCTTTTGGATATTCTGATGCCTGGGGAACCCCATTTAAATACAAAAAGCTATCCGAAGATAAATTCCGACTCATTTCAGCCAGCGCAGATAAAACATTTGGTACATCTGATGATATTGTTGTAGATTATTAATCTCTGAGCATGAGTGAGGTCTGAACGTTATAACTTTTACTTGTTTTTTTCGGAGGAGGAGCAATTGACTTTCTCCTCGACATTTACAGAATATCTATCATTTACTGGAAAATAAAGAGCAATCTAACCCTTTCAAGGAGGTCACAATGAAATCACTACGAACATTTGTTGCCATTTTTTTACCGGGAATCCTTCTCCTTTTAACCGGATGTACCACAAAGACAGGATCCTCGGGAAAATTCAAGATCGATTATGAGATGTACACCTTGGACAACGGACTCGAAGTCATACTTCATGAAGACCGTTCCGATCCCATCGCGGCGGTGGCTCTGCAGTTTCATGTCGGCTCCAACCGGGAAGTCAAAGGACGTACCGGATTCGCCCACCTCTTCGAGCACATGATGTTCCAAGAATCTCAGCACGTGGGACAGGACCAGTTTTTCAAGAAAATACAGCAGGCCGGCGGTACCCTGAACGGGGGAACCAGCAGGGACGGGACTATCTATTTCGAGGTCATCCCCAAAAACGCCCTGGAAATGGCGCTCTGGCTTGAAGCCGACCGGCTTGGCTTTCTACGCAGCAAAATTACCCAGGAGGCTTTTACAAACCAGCAGGGCGTTGTCAAAAATGAAAAAAGGCAGGGAGTGGACAATCGGCCTTACGGTTATACTAGCTATATCCTCAGCAAACTTCTCTATCCCGACGACCACCCTTACAACTGGCAGGTCATTGGCTCCATGGAGGACCTGACCAGCGCTTCACTCGAGGATGTACACACTTTCCATAAAAAATGGTACCGACCCAACAACTGCACGCTGATCGTTGCCGGTGATTTTGATAAAAAACTCACCAAGGCCTGGATCGAAAAATACTTCGGAGAGATCGAATCCGGAGATAAGGTCGATGACCCCAAATCCATGCCCGTCGCCCTGGACAACATCAAATTGGCTTTTCATGAAGATAACTTTGCAAAGTCGCCGGAACTCAACATGATCATCCCAACGGTTGAACAATACCATCCAGACTCCTATGCCTTGAGTTTCCTCGGGCAGTTGATGTCCTATGGGAAAAAAGCACCGATGTATAAAGTCATCGTAGAGGAGAAGAGACTGGCTCCCAGGGCATCGGGATACCAGATGAGCAGCGAAATCGCGGGTGAGTTCCGGATCCGGATCCGCACTTTTCCGAACAAAAATCTCAATGAAGTCAGAACGGCCATCTTTGAATCCTTCCAGAAATTCGAGACTGAATCGTTCACCGAACAGGATGTGGAGAGGATCAAGGCCGGAACCGAAACCGGTTTCTACAACGGTCTTTCTAGTATCCTAGGGAAATCAATGCGGTTGGCACGCTACAACGAATATGCCGGCTCCCCCGATTACCTCACCACGGACCTGGAAAGAATCCAGGCGGTGACTAAAGAGGATATTATCAGAGTTTATGAAAAATACATCAAGGATAAACCCTATGTCATGACCGGCTTTGTACCCAAAGGCCAGGCCTCGCTGGTCGTGGAAGGATCAGAGCGGTTCCCGATCGTGGAAGAGACGATTTTGGCCAAAGAGAAGCCCTCGGCGGCTAAGGCCGGAGAAGTCAAGGCAGAACCTATCCCCTCCTCTTTTGACCGCAGTGTTGAGCCGACCAAAGGACCCGACCCAAAAATCACACTTCCTGATGTGTGGCAGGACCAGCTTGACAATGGACTGAAGCTGTATGGAATAGAACACCGGGAGCTTCCCCTTGTCCAGTTCTCCCTGACCATCAGGGGCGGACAGCTTCTCGATGATATCAACCTCATAGGTGTGGCCAATCTGATGAGCGACATCATGATGGAGGGAACAAAAAACAAGACCCCCGTCGAACTGGAGGAAGCCATTGATGAACTCGGAGCCAGGATCTACATGTTCACCGGACGGGAATCGATAGGCATATCCGCCAACTGCCTGACGTCCAAATTTCCGGAGGTCTACAAGCTGGTAGAAGAAATACTGCTGGAACCCCGGTGGGACGAGAAGGAATTCAATCGAATTAAAAGGGAAACACTCGAAACCATCCACCGGAACAAGGCCAATCCCAACTCTATCTCCTTTAATGCCTTCAACAGACTTGTCTACGGAGAGAAACACATTTTCGGTTATTCGACACTCGGCACCCCGGAATCCGTGGAGGCCATTACCCTGGAAAACCTGAAAAACTATTACAAGAATTATTTTTCGCCGTCCCTGGTTCACATCACAATCGTTGGCGATATATCCCAAAAACATGCGGTCCAGACCTTTGAGGCTCTGGAAGAGAAGTGGGCAGCCATGGACGTAGCCATTCCGGAGTACCCGATTCCTGCGCCTAGAACAAAGGCTGGGGTTTATTTTGTAGATGTTCCCAATGCCAAACAATCGATCATCCGGATCGGGAATCTTGGATTAGCTTATACCGAACCGGATTATTACCCTGCATATGTTATGAACTATAAATTGGGAGGTAGCTTCAACAGCATCGTCAACATGATCCTGCGGGAGGAAAAAGGCTATACCTATGGGGCCCGCACCGGATTTGGAGGCTCCCGTATCCCGGGTACTTTCTCTGCCTCATCCTCCGTCCAATCAAGAGTCACTCTGGAATCGGTACAGATCTTCAAGGATTCGATGACAGGTTACCGGGAAGGGATTTCAGATGAAGACCTGGAATTCACAAAAAACGCCCTGGTCAAGTCGAACGCCCGCCGGTTCGAGACCCTGGGTAACCTTCTGGGGATGCTGAACTCCATCGCGAACTATGACCTGCCGGTAGATTACATCAAGAAGCGGGAAAATATCGCCAGGAACATGACTTTTAAGCGCCATAAAGAGCTGGCACAGAGATACATCAATCCCGACAGAATGATCTACCTGGTCGTGGGTGATGCTGCCACCCAGATGAAATCCCTGGCACAATTGGGACTGGGAAAACCGATCCTCATCGAGAATAAATGAGAATGGATTGAATGCACAAAACAATTCATCACAGGCGCACATTCGTCCAACCACAAGCAAGATAACCTTCAAGAACCGCTGGGATCACTTTTTAGCTCGCTGGGCATTTAACCGGATGGGACATAGAGTCGAACCCGGGCTGTACTCTCTCGGTCATCCTGCCGCTGACTCACACGTCTTTGTCTCTGGTAACTACACACTGAGCTTCGATGCGTTACGGGCAAACCTCACTAGGCTTGACTGCTACATCCTGGTCCTCAACACAAAGGGAATTAACGTCTGGTGTGCTGCGGGAGGGGGGCATTTTAGTACTGATGAGTTAGTGAACCGGATTGAAACAACCCACCTCCCTGAAGTTGTTAAACGCCATGTTCTAATCTTACCCCAATTGAGCGCATCCGGAGTTGCTGCCCATGATGTAAAGAAGCAAACAGGATTTAGAGTTGAGTATGGCCCTGTCCGGGCAAAAGACCTTCCCGAATATCTCAAAGCCCGGAAAGCAACAAAAGAGATGCGTACTGTCTCTTTTGCTCTCTATGACCGTCTCATTCTGACAGGAGTAGAAATTGCACATGCTGTTATACCGCTGGTGGTTTTAGGAGTCATTATGTTTTTCATCAGTGGTCTTCTGGCTGCGGCTGCCACTGTTGCAGCCATTTTTGCCGGTGTTGTTCTCTTCCCTCTTCTCCTCCCCTGGCTTCCAACACCAAACTTCAGTACAAAGGGATTTCTTCTGGGAGGAATAGTGGTGCTCCCGTTTGTTTTGCTTAGATGCCTTGGAGCCGCAGACGCAGAATTTTGGTGGCGAGCTGGTTCAATATTGGCTTATCTTTTAGTTTTCCCATCCATGACTGCTTTCATTGCCTTGAACTTTACCGGCTCGACAACCTTCACTTCAAGGAGTGGAGTCAAATCTGAAATATTCACCTATTTTCCTGTTATGGCCTGGATGTTTTGTAGTGGGATTGTGATTACGATCGCTCTGGCTCTTGCCCGTTTTTTTATAGATTCATGATGCGAAACGTTTATGATTTCAACACACTTCAATATGATTCCCAATTATGTAGTGGATGCAGGATGTGCACTATAGTCTGTCCCCACCAGGTGTTCGAGCAAAATGGAAAGATAGCTGAACTTATCCACCCCAAAGATTGTATGGAGTGTGGAGCCTGTCAGCTCAACTGCCCCACAGATGCAATAACAGTAGACAGCGGTGTTGGATGCGCCAAAGCCATGATGATCGCCGCCGTAAAAGGGAAAAAAGAGCCAACCTGCGGCTGTGCAAGGCCCTAAATAATCAAACGGGCGTCTCAAGCATCAAATGTTAAAACGCTATCCGAAAACATTTACTTTTAAAAAAAAAGTTGGTATTTAACTATCATTAGGAGAAAATCCAACATGAAAAAAAATGTACCCAGACACAAAAATAAGACTCAACCGCACTGCTGTCCCTGCGGAGAGTCCACCTCAACAGGAGGCGATGCTCTGACCCGCCGGACGTTTCTCAAAGGCCTAGGGACCACGGCTCTTGGAGGCATGGCATTAAGCGGACTCTCCTGGTCCTCACTCGCACTAAACGAAGCAGACGAGCCCGGTTTCAAACGAACTCCGTTAAGAGTCAAACCCATTCTCGTTTACAGTACGCCCAAACGCAGGCATCAAACGAGCTGGCGATCCTGGGGAGCTATCCAGACCCAAAGGGACGCTGACGAAGAAGTGGCCCGGATTCAAGGTGAACTGAAGAGACTTCGTGCAGAGGCTGAGTTCCCCATCGATTTTTTTCCCCTAGCTCGTGTTCGGGGAACAAAGGATTTATCGACAATAAGAGACCTTTCCACGGCTCATGTGATATTGATATATCCAGCAGGAGGATGGATGGATGTCTTCCACGAGCTGGAAAAAGCAGGAAAAGACATGATATTTTTCTGCCGCCATAAGTCAGGCCCTGTCTACCTCTGGTATGAAATTATCAGCCCCCGCTATTTAAGACAGCATACTGATACGCTCGCTGTCAAAGGCGTTGATGATGACGATGTTGTGGTCGACAGTCAAGAGGAAATTCTCTGGCGGCTGCGCGCCCTGTACGGCCTGCGCAACACCTTGGGCACACGGATCCTGGCGGTTGGCGGGCCCGGTGCCTGGTCACAACCGAAGGGAGTCGTGCCTCAACTGGTAAAGGACATATGGAAATATGACATCCGGACGATCTCCTATGAGGAACTGGGCAAACTGATCAAGGCGGCGCGTTCCGACCAGAAAGCCGTAATAAAAGCCCGGCAGCAAGCGGCTTCATATGTAAAGTCTTCGGGAACAATCCTGGAGACTAAATCTCAGTTCGTGGAAAATGCCTTCCTGCTCGACCAAATCTTCCGCGCACTGATGAAAAAGGCTGACTGCAGAGCCATCACCATCAACAGCTGCATGGGAACGATCATGCCCATCGCCGAGACCTCGGCCTGCCTCACATTAAGCACTCTCAACGATGCCGGTTATCAAGCTTTTTGCGAGTCGGATTTTGTCGTTATCCCCTCGGGCGTGCTGCTGGGCAACATCTCAGGAAAACCCGTGTTTTTAAACGATCCGACCTACCCACATAAAGGGATAATCACCCTGGCTCATTGCACTGCTCCGAGAAAAATGGACGGCAAAAAGCGAGAACCCGCACGGATTCTCACCCATTTTGAATCGGACTACGGCGCTGCACCAAAGGTGGAGATGAGTAAAGGCCAGGTTGTGACTAATATCGTGCCCGATTTCGCATCTAAACAATGGGTGGGGCTTCTTGGGGAAATAGTCGACGCACCGTTTTTGCCCATCTGCCGCTCACAGATCGATATCAGATACGCGTGCGACGACCAGGCTCTTGCCAAACGTATGCCTGGTTTTCACTGGATGACCTGTTATGGCGACTACTCGCGCGAGGTGGGCTATGCGCTGAAAAGAGTGAACATCAAGTGGGATTTCCTTGGATAATCTAAAAAAGTAGCCTGTCCCACTGCTGTCCCAACATTGAATTCAGTAGGTTAGCAAGGTCTATCCCCTATCTCGCATCATTCATCCCTATCTCGCCTATCTCGATCTTTTATGTTTGTTAATTTGTGGCAAAAATTATTAATCCTGTAACTCCTCTAAAGATACTTATTCCAGCAAACAGAGCAAAAAACCAGTTGATTGAGGGAAAATAGAGATATATTATTGCCATAGCAACCATTACCAATATGGAATGAAAACTGTCGGTCTTATGAATAAGCTGCATATCTCTTTCATCAGGTTTATAATTTACATGTGTTGTGATTAATCCTGCTAAAAAAGGTAAAAAAGATAAAAATATTCCTAAAAATAATCCAAATTTCACCATTAATGGATATGCAATAATTCCTGATACCAATTGTAAAGTAAAAAACAAATAATAGTTTCCTTTTAATTTCATTTCTCTCCTCCTTTTAAATAAAATATTTCTTCAATATTTGTTTTAAAAAACATTGCAATCTTAAGTGCAGATAATACTGTCGGGATAAATTTCCCTCTTTCAATTGAATTGATCGTCTGCCTGCTTAAGCCAACCTCTTTTGCCAGTTGCTCCTGGGTTATATTCCCTTTAGCTCTCCAGACTTTTAAATTGTTTTCTATTTTCATTAGTTATCTCCTGAAAACTGAATACAATATAAAGTGTAATTTACAAAATGTCAAGCATACTTTACAAAAAGTAATCTAAGCATGACAAAGCGTTTGATGGCGGTTGAGACCCCGGCCGAATATATTTCATGATTCTTTTCTTTTCCCATAAGGACCCATAAGGAGATGTCTACATAATTTCCGGGTTTTTGGGCGCCTTGAACAGTTTCAGGGACATATCCCACGCTCTCAATCCCTCCTTAGGAAATGGTAATATTGACTCTGCAATTTTAACAATAGTACTCTCATTTCAGAATGTCAGTGGAAAGTAACCGTGGAAAATGGGGAGTGATCTGTCGCAAGCAAAAAAGGAAATACTTATAGATCTAAAGAGGAGGCTAAATTTGACCTGACATTCTTCCTGTGATATGAAAAAATAGCCCTGGCTTTTTAAATGTCTCAAAAAATCGATACTATCACATCCGAGGTCGTACTAAACACCTTTCAATCAATCGCCGAGGAAATGAGCGTATCTCTTGTCCGTTCTGCATATTCCACAAATATTAAAGAGCGTAAAGACTGCTCTTGTGCCATCTTTGATTCTAAAGGAGATTTGATTGCCCTGGCTGAAAATATCCCCATTCACCTGGGTTCTATGCAGGGATTGATGAATGAGATCGGTCACAATCTTGAGAAATGGAGCCTTCACCACGGAGATATTCTTATCGCCAATGATCCGTACCTCGGAGGAGGCTCTCATCTGCCGGATATTACCCTGACCAGACCGGTATATTATCAAAATAAACTTGTGGCATTTGTTACAAATATCGCTCACTGGACAGACGTAGGTGGACGCTTACCCGGAGTTGGGACCGCCGGTGATTCGACTGAAATATATCAGGAAGGACTTCGAATTCCCCCTGTAAAGCTCATGTGCAAAAACATCCTCCAAAAAGATGTCTTGGAATTTATAATATCGAATATGCGGGGGAGGCAGGAGAGAGAAGGAGATCTGCGTGCCCAGATATCATCCTTATATTTGGGCGAGCGCCGGCTGCATGAACTTCACAAGGAATATAGACCGGAAACAATGAGCAAAGTTAAGGATGGAATATTTGATTATAGTGAGTGTTGGCTACAGAAAGCACTGCGCACAGTTCCTGAAGGGGACTATTCTTTTACCGATATTATGGATGACGACGGTATCTCAGATGAGCGACTGCCTATTAAAGTAACTGTAACTCTTATTCACAAACAACGACCTTCCATAATATTCGACTTTACAGGAACTGCTGCCCAGGCAACCGGAGGAATCAATATGGTTCGCCAGGCTTTAGAGTCATCGGTTTACTACAGTGTCAAAGCTATAATTGCGCCGGATATACCTATCAATGCCGGATTCCAGCGTCCTATCATAGTCAAGGCACCCAAAGAGAGTCTTGTAAATGCCTCAGAACCCGCTGCGGTAGGTGGCAGAACAGATACATGCCAAAGAGTTGTCGATATCATTATGGGCGCACTGGCCCGGGCCGTTCCGGAAAGAGTCGTAGCCGCTTCCAATGGAGCTACGACCGCTATAATTTTAGCTGGAACCAGGGAACTATCAGGTTCAGATTTTGTCTATGTGGAAGCTATAGGCGGTGGAATGGGTGCATCATCCACAAAAGATGGAATGGACGGTGTCCAAGTGCATATTACCAACACTTCAAATCTACCGGTTGAAGCCATGGAAATGGAATACCCACTTCGCATTTTAAAGTATGAACTCGTACCGGACTCAGGGGGAGCAGGACAGTTTAGAGGCGGATTGGCAATCTGCAAGGAAATTCAGGCTTTAGCCCCAATTCTCTTTTCCGCCCATTCGGACAGGCATCTGGTCTCACCCTGGGGTTTGAAGGGAGGCCAGCATGGAAAGCGCGGACGATTTCTCCTCAACCCTGGCCTGCCCGGTTCAAAACGCATTAGATCCAAAGTCTCAGGAGTTTTAATCCGTAAGGGC
>JAGLWV010000040.1 GCA_023133225.1 Candidatus Aminicenantota bacterium
GATTGAAGATTTGGGCCTAATCAGGAGGTCACAATGAAGCTTAAAGAATATTTGAAGCAAATACGTCAGGTCCGGATTCATCAAAAGGGAGATCCCGTAGAGAGGACAGTTGCCGAAGAACTTCTAAAAACACTCAAGAACCATGCCGTCATTCAAAGCGTGGATTCCTCGGCTATGAAGCCAGAGGCAGGAAATTTCTATGTGGCCGTATTAACAGATAGCTTGAAAAAAAATTTCCTGGAGCGAGGAGTTAAATTGCCTTCTGAAAAAGAATGGGTATTTTTCAGCGCCGATGAGAGCGGGTGTTGCTGGCTACTCAGTTCGAAAAGCTATTTCCTTTATACGGCGTTTTCTTATGTCATGGAAAGATTGTTGGAATACGATATTTCCCATCTCAAGAAGTGGCAATGTGAGATGAGCTTTTCTATCGAGAAGTCGACCTTTGATATTTTCCTTACCCAGTATGCTCGCCTTATCCGTAATTTTAGCCGTGAGCAGTACATCCGAGAGTACGCACGCTTGGGATTTACTCATATAGAGGTCAATGCCCTGGCTGCTCCCACTCCCTATGAGCAAGGAGTGACTGGAGAGTTTTACCCTGACTTTTATACCTATTGTCCGGCTCTCGATCAGTTTGTTACAAGCCGTTTGAATCAGGGGACTTACCCCTCGAAATATTTACGGTCTAACTGCAATCGTCTTAAAAAGAATGCCCGTCTTGCTGTACAGTACGGTCTGACACCTGGGCTTCTCTGTTTTGAGCCCCGTTCTGTCCCCGAATCATTAATTCAGAGATACCCAACTCTGCGGGGTGCGAGGGTCGACCACCCGTTTCGAAGCTTTAAACCCAGGTATAATCTTTCCATCGCTCATCCCATAGTGCAAAAACATTATGCCGAACTCCTGACTAATCTCCTTACTGAAGTCCCTGAACTCGAATTTTTAACCATATGGACTAACGACAGCGGAGCCGGATTTGAATATACAAAATCTCTGTATGTTGGGCGAAACGGAGGAGCCTACCTTGTTCGGGAATGGAAGGATGATGAAGAAATTGCAAGAGCAGCTGCTTCGAACACAATCAATTTTCTCAGACTTCTCCGTGATGCGGCTTCCCGGCACAACCCTCGGTTCCGCATTATCACGCGCATGGAGCCGTTTTACGGTGAGCGGCAGTATTTATGGCCTGAATTGAAGGATAAAATTGATGTCGAGGTGAATTCTCTTTTAGCTAAAGGATGGGAAAGCAATTATCCGCATCCCCAATACCCGGACATTGATGTTTTAGGCTCAGCCTATCATAATACTCTCTGGGAAAAAGAGAGAGAGCCAATGGAGGAGCTTCAATCCCGTAGAAGCCACTGCTTCTTCTACCATTCTTTTTGCACACACACCAACCATGAACCGTTGCTTGGAATTCCATTTCCCTGGCTAACCTATGAGAAGCTACTGGCTTCTTATAAATTAAACATCCGAACCTTAGCCCATCTGGGAGGTATCCAACCTCCGGATAAAGTTCCTTATGCGGTGAATCAGGAGATATTTTGCCTTTTCCAGTTTGACCCTGAACTGGACATTGATAAGGCTATACTCGGTATAGCCTCTCGATATGTAGGTGAAGAGTATGCTGAAGACCTGGTCAAGGGCTGGCAATTGGTTGAGCAAGCCATACGTCATTTCACGCCACTGCCCCTTTATTCGAATTATGGGCTTGTCTGGCAGAGACTTCTTGTACGGCCTCTGGTCCCGGATATCGACCGCATTCCTGAAGAAGAGAGGGCCTTTTATGAAAAATTTATGTGCACGTCAGTCCATAACCCTAACCGGATAGACCTGGCCAGGGATGTTCTTTTTGAGCTCGTTTCCAGGGATTATGCACGGAAAGCCTACATGCGGATCGATGACTATGTCTGGAAGCCAATGGAAGCTGCGATAGAAATGTTTAAGCAAAGTATGGATGAAACAAAGAGCTCTGGCAGTGGCAAGGCTTACAGGGCTTTTGAAGACCAGTATTACAGGACAAGGGCATTGCGTTATCTCTGCGAAACCTTACGCAATACAGCCGTTTGGATATATGCTGTTCATGAGCATCTGGATTCCTCCGATCCGCAAGATAAGGCTCGCTGCCTTAATCTGTTAGAGAAGATGAATGAGAGAGAGGTTCGAAACTGTAAGGAGCTTATCAAACTATGGAAGGAAGCTCCAGTTGAATGGATGATTATCTCGGGAAGTGTTGAAACACCTTTCATCCATGGAGAGAACTTCGCCGAACTTCTCGAGAAAAAGATAGCCTTGATGGAGAAGCATAAGGGTGACAAACCCAATATCGATCCCGGTTATATGTTCCGCATTAAGAACAATCCCTACAACTAAACATATTGAAAGAAGATAAATTTTGATTTATATTTCTATCACTTTAAAAGGTATACCTTGATGAAAATAGTGAAATTGTCGATCGTTTTTCTTTTATGTGTTCTTTTAATACCTCTCGGCCTCACCAGTTGTTCCTCAAAAGAAACAGAGGAAAACAGCGATAAAGAAATTGAAGAAAAAGAATGGCCGCCAAAGGATTTAGGACATAACGCCGGTGCGAACTGTATGAGCTGTCATTTAGATTTCAAGGTGGCTGGAACTGTATTTGAGGACGAAACAGCATCGGATATTCAATCGGCTGCAGGCGTTTCTTTAATCAAGGCGGATGGAAGCAAGATTATTCTTGATGTCACCGATGATAATGGGAATATCGCCTCTGCTCTCATCGATGAGGGATATCATCTTATTCAAGTTGCCAGCATCACCAGCCGCACATGGCACAAAATTCCGGAGCAGGAAAGCTGCAACAATTGCCACATTTACGGTGGAAACGCTTCATCGGCCAGGACGAAGGAGTTTCATTTTTATCATACACGCATTCCCTCTGACAATGATTGTACTCATTGCCATCATTTTCCGGCCAGTATGTCACTCGGACAGTTGAGAACTCCGGGTGTTCTAAATGCCCAGGCAGAGCCGCCGGCACATCCAGGTTCCAGGGTAGAAATAGAGGGAGAGGTCTACTTTTTTGATCCTTCGGAGTACAGCATAAATACGGTCAGGCCGGATATTTTTGCACCTGGGTATTTCTCGATGTTCGACGTTATTCTTGCTGTGGCGGAGAAAAATAATATCAATATCGATTATGAGTATGATGAGAGCCGCAAAACTCACTTTATAGAAAAAATAAACAATATTAGCGGAGATTATTGGTATCATTTTTCTTATGATGTGGGAAGCGGCAACAGCGCAGAGATTGCCTACAGAAGAGCCTATCGCTGGGATGAGGCTTTATGGAGGCCGGGAGTTTGGATTAAGGTCGTGCATGGAGAAAATCTGGATGAAATCAAGGCTGAATATTTTGAGGAGATCGCCCGGGAAAGTTCCCAGGGTCACGTGATCCCTCATGTGAAGATATCCCTCAATCCCTCGATTTATAAGGGAAATCCGACCGGTTCCCATCGAATATCCGTTGTGAGGGAGTTTTATGATGTTGAGGTAACACCCCATAACCTTCGTGGTTTGGGATATCTCACTCTCTATTCGAAGCCCTTCCAGCCTGGTGTGACCACTTCTCTGGATATCTTGCTTTCTTTGAAGGACCAGGATGAGCTGGAGCTCGTAACAAGTGTTTTCTATACATTCTTTGCCCAAAAATACATAGAAAGCTTTTATGTTGTGGCCCTTGGATTTCCTGATGTTGGAATAGCCCATGCATCCGGCCGGCAGGGCTTTGTTTACGTGACCAATAATGGAACCTTCGAACGTCTTCCAAACAATGCTGATCGAAAATTTCACATGACCTCGGATATTTGCGTTGTTCATGCCCCTGACTTTTCATACTGGCGCTGGATCGAACTTGGTAATCCCTATTATGAAACGACTGAGCCAGGCAGTTCGCAATTCTTAAGCTCGATAGCGGAAGATTTTAATGCCCTTGGCAGAGGATTCAACCTCCACAAGCCTGTGGTTGAACCAGACAACGGCAGAGTTAATATCAGCTGCAACATTTTTCAACCCGGTCATGTCAGCATATCTGTACATAAAGCGTCAGGTCAGAGAGTCGCGATCCTTTTCAACAACCGGATCGAAAATATCGGGATAAAAAAACTGGAGTGGAAGCCAAAAAAAAGGATTGTTGGTCCTTATTCTATTGTCATGTGCTATGAAAATTTTACTCAGATGAGGAGCTTTTTACTGCAGAACTGATTACATTTGTTTACAATAGGTTTTTTTTGGAGGACAGAGAGAAGAATGAAAATGAAAAGCGGTAATTCCTACACTATTAACTTTGCAGCTTTCTTTGTCGCATTGTTTACATGCAATCCCAGGTAATATGGCTTTTGAGATGCGAAGGCTTTCGCTTGCTCGAGTATTGCTTCTTCGACATACTTCGTGCTGTATCGCCAAGTCTGATAATTAAACGTTACCGAACGGGTAAAATAGAGGGGCTTCAATGCTTCTACAATGTCTTTTTTGGTTTGAGTACTGCCATTTCTATAAGAGAAGAGGAGATGGTAAACAACCTGAGTCCACATCAGAATACCAATACTGTAAACGTCTTGCAAAAACATTTTTTCAAGCTCCATATTGGCATAGTCACTGAGGTGTTTTTTTAGAAGCTTTTCTCTTGGATAATATTCGTTTCTCAGTTTTTCTTTTAATTCTCGAATATCAATTTTCAGTGCCTGTGGTGGGCCGAGTCGTTTAAGGCCAAATCTTTTTTTCTGAGTAGGCCTATGCGTCTGGATATCTATCCATGATGACTCTTTGGAGAGAAGGATATCGAAGAGTGTCGTGATCACCTGGGTAAACATTGGGCCCAGTTTTGGCGCGCTGGCTTTATGGATCTTGGCTCCAATGCCCGATTCGCAGATCTTGAAATTGCCAAAGATGGCATGCAGAGTCATAAAAATATCGATCCCGTACTGCTGTGTGGATGTATTCCACTTCTGTTCTAACCAGTAATTCATAAGTCTGGGCGAAAAACCGAACTCTCCACCAATAGGCTGCCTGAGGTCTTCGCCCAGTAATCCATAAAACAGTGGATAGCAGATATGATTGGTTATCGTTCCATCGAACTGGTGCCTGGAATAGAGCGGCAGGACCAAATCATTTCCTTCAAGGATCGGCTCTCCCAAATATTTTATCCACTCGGGAACGATCGAACGCAGGTCAGCGTCAACAACCACAATCCCCTTGAGTGTGTCAGACTGCTTTTTAGCAAAGTTGAAAAGATTAAGGATGTTATTCCCTTTACCTTTTATGCCCGCCGGGGTCGTGATGTAGTGCTTTGGGGTTTTGGTCGGAGTAGAGAGAAAGGCACCCTTTGTATCATCATCGCTGTTATTATCAACGTTTAGAATGATGCATTTAAGATTGCCAAAGTATTCGTTAAGCCCACGGTCAATCTGCTTGGTGACAAAAGAGATCGAATCCGCCTCCATGTAAGAAGGAATCCCCACAATAAATTCGATGTCTGAGGTTTGATTAGACATGAGTAGAACTCCTTAAACCTTGCGCACAGAATCAAAAACGACAAGTAATTTTATTTGGCACATTATAGATAGATAGTAAACCTTTGTCCAATATTATTTCTAGATATCGAAGTCATTTTCCCTTTTTTTGACTTCATATTTCTCCTGTGTTATAGGTTTTAAAAAGGAGAGGATAATGAAAAAACAATACCTTTTTAGCCTGGTTTTTGTTTTCTGTATAGCCTTTTTGTTCCAGAGTTTTTATGCAGAAGAGGGCATGTGGCCCATCAGTGAAATAAACAAATTAAACCTTCGAGCTAAAGGCCTTGAGCTTGATCCAAAGGAAATTTACGACCCTGATGGACTCAGTTTGATATATGCCATAGTCAATGTCGGAGCGACCGGCTCGTTTGTTTCTCCAGCCGGATTGATTTTAACCAACCACCATGTTGCCTATAGGTATGTCCAGGCCGCCAGCACCAAGGAACAGGATTACATCAAGCATGGATTTTTAGCCAGAAATCTGCGAGAAGAGATTCCTGCCAGAGGACGAACGGCTCGTATCACCGAATCCTACAGGGATGTCTCAGATGAAGTGTTGAGTGCCGTTAAAGAAGAGATGGGTTTTGCCGAGCGGACCAGGGCCATCGAGAGAAAAATCAAAGAAATAGTCAAGAAGGTTGAAAAGCGAAATCCGGGCAAACGGGTAGAAGTCGCGGAAATGTTCAGTGGAAAAACGTATGTTCTTTTCCTATATGCTTACCTGAAGGATATCCGGTTGGTCTATGTTCCTCCGCGTTCAATCGGTGAATTCGGTGGCGATATAGATAACTGGATGTGGCCACGCCATACAGGGGATTTTTCCTTTATGCGTGCTTATGTGGCACCCGATGGCTCACCTGCTGAATATTCTCTGGAGAATCTTCCCTATCGCCCTAAAAGACACCTCAAGGTTGCCCCAGAAGGCGCAAATGAAAGAGATTTTGTTTTTATGCTGGGTTACCCTGGACGAACGTACCGCCACCAGACTTCCCATTTCTTAGCTTTTGAGGAAGACGTACGGATGCCGTATGTTGCGGATTGGTATGCCTGGCAGATTTCTATTATGGAAAAAATGGGAGGAAGTGACCGCTCGATCGCCCTTAAACATTTATCCCGCATAAAAGGGCTTTCCAACACAATGAAAAACTACCGGGGAAAGCTCAAGGGTTTGATAAGGATCGGGCTTGTGGACAAAAAGCGTGATGAAGAAAAATCATTAAAAAAATTCATCGGGGCAGATGAGAAGCGAAGATCTGAATATGGTGATGTTCTGGAAAAGATTGGCAAAATCTATGAAGAGGTTCGTGAACAGGCCGAATACGAGCTGATCCTGGACTACCTTCGACGCAGTGTAAACATGATATATTTTGGTTATTCCGTCTATGAGGGTTCCCTTGAGCTCCGGAAGAAAGACCTTGAGCGAGAATCCGCCTACATGGACCGCAATTTTGCCCTCACCAAGCAGAGATTGCTATCAACCCTAAAAAATTATTATGAGCCGACAGATAAGGCTATCTTGAAGGAAATGCTGAAACGAGCGGCTAGACTGCAGGGAAAATCCCGTATCCTGGCTATAAATGATATCATAAAAGATGACAGCTCAGAAAAGGCGATCGATGATTTCATCGAAAAAGCCTACAGTCAAACAAAGCTAAAAAGCGCTATTTCATTACTGGAAGCGCTGAAAAAATCACCAAAAAAGCTTAAAAAACAGAAGGATCCCTTTATCGAATTGGCTGCAGCCCTGTATCCGGCTTACCAGAAACTTAAAGAAACTCAAAAAACCAGAAAAGGCGCTTTAGACGGACTCCAAGCCAAACTTCTTGATATTAAAAAACGATTCTATGAGAAGGATTTTATCCCTGATGCAAACAGAACATTACGTCTGACATATGGCAGCATCCGCGGTTATAAGCCTGCAGATGCTGTATATTACCACCCCATAACAACAGCGGACGGAGTATTGGATAAGACAACAGGACAGGAGCCTTTTGATTCCCCGGAAAAACTCATCGATTTGATAAGATCAAGGGATTTTGGTCGTTTTGAACATCCGGCATTAAAAAGTGTGCCAGTTTGCATCTTATATGATATGGACACTACTGGAGGAAACTCGGGCAGCCCGGTCCTCAATGCACGCGGTGAGCTTGTGGGCGTGAATTTCGACCGTGCTTATGAAGCGACCATCAATGATTTCGCCTGGAGTGAATCGTACAGCCGTTCTATTGCTGTAGATATCCGTTATGTCTTATGGGTCACACAGAAATATGGGAAAGTGGATTATCTTCTGAAAGAGATGAAAGTTATAAAATAAAAAGAAATTTCCTACCATCTGGCAACCAAAAAGCATTTTAAGACGTATATATAATCTAGAGTTGTTCATAAGAGAGGGGATAAGCATTGAAGTGGTGAAAAAAAAGGAGAAATTTAATGAGAAGCAGGCTTGTATTCATCATTCTCTTTCTATTGCCTTTACTTTTATGGTCGAAAGAAAATAAACCTCAGGAACAAAAAGTTGTACGGGCGCTTCGTGCGAATGATCAAATTGAGATCGACGGTCTTTTAGAAGAAAAAATCTGGCAGGAGAAGGGCTGCTCGGACTTTACTCAGTCAGATCCTACAGATGGCGCCCAGCCTACCGAAAAAACAACAGTTTGGGTTGCCTATGATGAAAAATGTCTTTATGTGGCGGCCCGTCTTTATGACTCAGAGCCTGGCTCGATAAAAAGCCGGTTAGGCCGTAGAGATGATTTTGTCGATTCGGATTGGTTCATTTTTGCGGTAGATCCTTATTATGATAGACGGACCGGATTCCAATTTGCTGTGAATCCTGCCGGCTCCATCGTAGATTGGACCCTGTACAATGATGAATGGAATGACACGACCTGGGATGGTGTATGGGAATGGAAAACTTCGATTGATGATATGGGCTGGGTTGTTGAAATTAAAATTCCTTACCATCAACTCCGTTTTGCCAAAAAAGACGAATATGTCTGGGGAGTAAATTTCAGGAGGATCATAAAACGGAAAAATGAGAAAGTCGGTTTAATCTGGGTTCCAAAAGAAGACAGCGGCTATGTCTCCCGTTTTGCCGACCTTGTGGGAATAAGAGAGATTCGACCCGGCAGGCATATTGAACTTTCGCCTTATACTGTGGGTCAGGCTCAATTCAGCCCTGCTGAAACAGGAAATCCCTTTGAGACAGGGCAGAAATTCCTTGGTAATGCCGGATTCGACCTTAAGGTTGGATTAATGAGCAATCTGACGCTGGATGTTACGGTCAATCCTGATTTCGGCCAGGTTGAGGTAGATCCGGCCGTGATGAACCTGAGTGCTTTTGAGACGTACTATTCGGAAAGAAGGCCTTTTTTCATCGAAGGTTCAAACATCTTCGATGCTTTTGGTATGGGTGGCGCTACCACCAATGCAAACCTTAACTGGAATTCGCCTTCTTTCTTTTACAGCCGCCGCATTGGAAGAGCTCCTCAAGGTTATGTGTCCAGTCCCGGATATGTGAATTCTCCTGATAGATCGACTATCCTGGGAGCGTTTAAACTTACCGGGAAAGTGGGTGATAGCTGGAATGTTGGATTTATAAGTGCCCTGACAGCAAGAGAATATGCTGAAGTTGATACTGGTACAGGACGCCTTCAAGAAGAGGTGGCACCTTTTTCCTATTATGGAGTGCTCCGGGCTCAAAAAGAGTTCAACGAAGGAAAACAAGGAGTCGGTTTTATTGCTACAGGGATCACTAGAGATTTGAGGAATGAAAACCTTTCTGACTTCCTGAACAAAAATGCTTTGAGTTTTGCTGTTGACGGATGGATGTTTTTGGACAAAAATAAAGCCTGGGTTATCAACGGCTGGCTGGGGGGAACCCGGATTGAGGGAAGTCAATCTGCCATTCTCCAGCTGCAGCGTTCTTCTCTGCATTATTTTCAACGCCCTGATGCCACCCATCTTGAGCTCAAGGAAGAGGCAACCTCTTTAAGCGGCTGGGGCGGACGGATTACTGTAAATAAACAAAAAGGTCAATTTCTTTTTAATTCGGCTGTCGGTGTACTCTCTCCGGGTTTTGACCCTAACGATGTTGGATTTCAGTCCGGAAATTCTGATCACATCAACGCTCATCTGCTGCTCGGTTATCACTGGCCCCAGCCGGGAAAATTCTTCCGCAACTGGCTTATCTATGGTGGCCCATTTCGTAACTATGATTTTGGCGGTAATAAAACCTGGATTGGATATCTGTTTATTGTTGAGGGCCGGTTTTTAAACTACTGGAGTTTTAATACAATGGTTGCTTATAATCCTGACACCATAAGTAATACTTTAACCAGGGGAGGGCCTTTAGCACTTGTTCCGAGCGGATACCAGGTCAGATTAGGTACAACCAGCGACAGCCGGAAACCATTCGTTCTTAATATAAACACCAATCTTTATAGAAGACCGACTGATGGCTACAGCTGGAATGGCGATATTTCGCTTCGCTGGAAGCCCAGGAGCAATATCAGTTTTTCTGTCGGACCGGGTTATTATGTTCGAAGATCAAAAACTCAATGGGTAAGACGGGTTGATGATTCCTTGATGACCGAGACATTCGGCTCTCGATATGTCTTTGGAGAATATCATCAGCGAGTCCTCTCCAGTAATGTCAGGTTGAACTGGACTTTCACTCCTAAGTTGAGCCTGCAGCTCTATCTCCAGCCTTACCTGGTTGTAGGAAAATATGATGGATTCAGAGAGCTCGCCACACCGAAAAAATTTGCGTATAACATCTATGGCGAAGGTTCATCCACAATTAGCTACGCTGATGAAACATATACCGTTGATCCTGATGGCGTGGGACCTGCGGAGGACTTTTCCTTTTCTAATCCAGATTTTAACATGAAGTCTCTGCGGGGAACTGCAGTCTTGCGCTGGGAATATTTGCCGGGTTCTATTCTCTATTTTGTCTGGACCCAGAATCGTGTTGATTATGCCAATCCAGGGGATCTCAATTTAGGGCGTGACCTGGGGGATTTATTCACTGCACCAGGAGATAATATTTTCCTGATAAAGGTATCTTACCGCTGGAACATCTAAAAGATTTTGGGGGATAGCTTTGCTCCCCTTCAGGTTTTTAACGCCATTCTCTATTAGCTCTTCTCGGCGGCTGCGTAACTCGCTTCGCTCAGACATACTCGCCGCCCGACTCCGTCGGGTCCCCTCGATATAAAATATTAAATAGGTTTTGATTTCTCGTTTGTCGTGTGATAATAGTAAATTCTTTTAGCTGGAGGGAACATGTTAAAGAGGAAGGTCTCAATAAAAGGAGAACAAAGATGAAAATCAATCGTGTATTCATGCTCTGTCTGTTTTTCGCTTTTTGCTCGATTATTGCTCTTCATTCTTATGCAAAAGATGAAGATTTCGATATGGATGAGCTGAAAAAAAGTGCTCCAAAAGCATTTTTAGACTGCAGACGCTGTGATCGTGACTTCATCAGAACAGAAATTCCCTTTGTCAACTATGTCAGGCATCGGGAGGAAGCCGATGTCCATATCCTTGTCACCACTCAAAGAACGGGAAGTGGTGGCTGGGAATACACGATGGCTTTTATCGGGAAAGAAGATTATGTAGATATTCAAGCGGTTTTGAAGTACGTTACGGACAGAACCGATACAAGAGATGATGAACGGAAGGGATTAGTGCAGATTTTAAAGATGGGGCTCGCCCCCTATATCTCAAGGACTCCTGTCGCAAAATATATTTCTATCCTGTGTAAGGAAGAGCTCAGGCCCACTGCAGTAGAGGACAAGTGGAATTTCTGGGTTTTCAGTGTCGGCATAAACGGTTCTTTGAGCGGAGAAAAATCTAGGAATTACACTTCACTTCGCGGCAACTTTTCGGCAAGCCGGGTAACACCCGACATGAGAATAAGAATGGGTATTTCCGGAAATTTTAATAGAAGCAATTATACAATAGAGCAAGATGACATCTCCAAAACCATTTCCAGCTATTCGGACAGGAAAAACTTTAGCGGTTTGTTTGTAAAAAGTATCAGCGACCACTGGTCAGTAGGGGCGTGGTTATCCGCTTCTTCTTCCACTTACAGCAATATTGATTTATCCATAAGCCCCGTTCCTGCGATCGAGTATAATCTGTTTCCCTACTCCCAATCCACTAGAAGACAGCTTCGCTTTCTTTACAGAGTCGGCTATAAGTTTGTTGATTACGAAGAAAAAACAATTTATGACAAAAATAGAGAAAGTTTATTATATGAATCTCTCTCCATTACCTTTACGGTTAAAGAGCCATGGGGAAATATGAGCGCTTCATTAAGAGGCTCTCATTACTTTCATGATTTCAAGAAAAATCGATTGGAAATTAACGGATACCTATCGCTTCGTCTTTTTAGAGGCCTTTCTCTGAATATGAATGCTGGTTTTTCGGCAATCCATGACCAGTTGTCACTTCCCGGAGGAGGGGTATCGCTGGAAGATACTTTGTTGCGCCGGAAAATACTTGCTACCAGCTATGATTATGGAGGCTCAATTGGATTTAGCTTCACTTTTGGATCTGTCTACAGCAATGTCGTAAATCCCCGTTTCGGAGGTTAAAAGGTTTTGGGGGATAGCCTCGCTCCCGCTCAGCCTTGCTCACGGTTTTCTAGCCACTCAGTCTTCGCCCTGTGTACAAGAAAAAGTTGCCTGCCTACTTTTTTTGTGGTATAAGCCAAAAGCAATCAAGAAAGAAAAATTCAGGTCAAAATAGGGTAAGAAATGAACAGTCTACAAATAATTTTTGGTGTATTGGAATTTCTGGTTTCAATACTTGTAAGTTTTTTTCTCATTTTAGGCAGCTACCGGCTTTTTCTTGTCATTACTCATCGTTTCGATGAAGAACACCAGCTCAAGAAGAAAAATGTTTCGGTGGGCATCGTCTTGGGAAGCATCCTGTTAGGAGAGGCGATCGTTGTTAAGCAGGCCATTTATCCTGTTATGGCAGTTATCCAGATATTTGTTCTCGGCGAGGATAAAAGCATTTTGAATTTTATTAAAATGCTGGGTTTGGGCGTTGGTTATGTCCTCCTGGCCGGAGCTCTGGCTATTATCTGCATCCTTTTCAGTCTATGGATGTTCAACAAATTAACTCCCCGGATCGATCAGTATGAGGAGATCAAAAACGATAACAAGGCCGTTGCTCTGTTTATTGCTTTTCTTATTATTGGGATATGCCTGTTGATCAGTTCTGGAGTTTCAGGCTTGACCAGGGCTTTGATCCCTTTTCCGGAGGTTGGCTCAATTCCCTTTGGCTAGCCTGGTTTATTCAGCTTGACTGGATTATTCAGGTGGCCTGGATTATTCATAATGAAGACGCCCATTTTCCACATTTCCCTTGCCTCCTTCTCCATGATCAGCTTGATTCTACTCTCATCTTTTATGAGTAGCAGGGGCTCCACTGATACTAATTCCTCTAAAAAATCAGGTTTTGTCCAGCCGGAACAAAAGGAAAGCTCTTTTCAAAACTTAAATTATTTTGAAAAAAGAGAAACAGATATCGAATATAAGCTGACTTACGGCTGGAAGGATTACACGAATAAAGAACACAGCATGGATTTTCCGATATCTAAAAAACAATTAGTAAATGCAGAAAATGAATTCGGTTACTACCCTGAAGAATTGAGGAAATACCTGGAAGAGCGTCTTCAGGGGATGAGAGGAGAGATGATCCTTGCTCTGAAGAAATTTACCAGCCAGCTCATAGCGAAAAGCAAATATTCCCAATACATTTTAATCGAAGAAATCGACGCTCAGAATTTTGTGTACAAGATTTCTGTTTCCAGGCCTTACTCTCTTTATAAGGAAGTCAAGCTTGAATTCGACAGGATTAGGAGCCTGCTTGCAGCGGAACAAAAGAAATACACCAAAAAGATTGATGAAAAAAAGGAAAAACTGCGAAGAGATTATTTTAAAAAGAGAGGATTTCGCTTTATAGGGGATAAAATCGGTGTGAATTACCGTCGTAGTATCATAAACAACCGTCCCAGGTTAAAACATGTTATGACTGCCCTGAAGAAAAATAATAAGAAGTTATCCCTTCATCAATTTATGTCTTTGATGTTGGCTTTTATCCAGGAGATAAAATTTGAGATTCCTCCTCTCCAAGAAAATAAAAAATTTATTCTGGAATTTTGGGTTCCGCCCAAGGTTCTGGTTTATAATCGTGGAGACTGTGATTCAAAAGGGGTCACTTTTGCCTCAATGTGGACGAATTTCAAACGGTATCCTGTTATTTTGATAAAAATTCCCAAACATATATTCATCGGATTGGCTATTCCTTCATTCAGTGAGGAGGGATTCACGATCAACGGATTGAGGTATACTCTCTGTGAAGTTACAGGACCAGACAAAATGCCTCCTGGAATGATCGCTCCTTACAGCCGGTTTTATTTACAGGGCGGGCAATTCAGGTACGAGATGGTAAGATAGCTCCGTAACTTCTCAATAAGTGTGGGTAGTAGCTCTGGATTCCCGCTACCCCG
>JAGLWV010000400.1 GCA_023133225.1 Candidatus Aminicenantota bacterium
CAGCGAAGCGCTAGCGGCGTATTCAATCCTTCTGTAGTGAAGCCGCTTCGAGCACTATCGTGGCGATATGTCGCCCAATCCTCTGTTTTATGAGAGCTGCAGTTGATACAAAAAACAACGAGGCAAGCAAGGCAAATAGAGACAGCACATTTTAATCCGGTGTTAAAAGATGATCTTTTTTGTTTTAAAAACATTTCATTACCTCTCTTTTGGATAATGCCAAATATTTTTTATACTGAATTACCGATATTGTTATACTGACTTCTTGATTCGTCCTTCTTCTAAATGAAAAATATGGTCGGCATATTGGTCCACTGCAGTTCCATGGGTCACAACGATTACGGTCCCACCGCTGCGGTGAAACTCTGCCAGATGACTTATGATTTCATCTGAAGTTTCAGGATCAAGGTTGCCCGTGGGCTCATCTGCCAGGATAATCCTTGGATGCTTGAGCATTGCTCTGGCGATGGCCGTGCGCTGCCTCTCCCCGGCACTAAGCTCATAAGGCCTGTGAAACTTCCGCTCCGATAATTTCAAACGTTTCAGTAACTCTTCTGCATCTGTTCGACCGTATTTATCTTTTCCCACTCCGACAGGCAAGAGAACGTTTTCTATTGTATTCAAATAGGACACCAGGTGAAACAACTGGAATACAAACCCGATGTTTTCAGCCCTGAACATCGCCCTTTGTCGCTTACTGATCGCATAAATATCGCTCTTGTTGGTGATAACTTTGCCTTCTGTGGGCTGGAGCATTCCTCCGATGGAAAGCAGCATTGTTGTCTTGCCGCTTCCGCTCGGCCCGCGGACGACTGCAAATTCACCTTCTTTAACATGAAGGTTGACTTTATCGAGGGCTTTGACACTGCCATATTTGGTTCTGTAGATCATACTTACATTTTCAAGGCGGATCATTCTTATTCCTTCCTCAGCGTGAGGGCTGGATCCTGAGTGATGGCTACAATCGTAGGTATAAAAGCCGAAAGGGCACAAACTGCCGGAGATGTGACAAGCGACCAGAATAATAATCCTATTTGAGGCGTTATCATATGTGCCGTAACTTTGAATATGGCAGGGCCGAACGTTAAGGCCAGACCTGTTCCCAAACCAAAGCCAACAGCGGCTCCGATCACTCCAATAGCTACAGCTTTTCCTAAAAAAAGAAATGCGATTTTACCGGAACCATAACCAAGCGCCATCAGGATACCTATCTCCTGCTGCCGTTCCCGGACATTCATGAAAGCTAGAATTCCAATCCATGCCATGCAGACAGCGACCACAAAAGGGATGATAAAGCCAAAATACTTTTCAGCCATAAATCTCTGCTTTGCGCGGGCCTGGGCAATGGAACGAATCCAAATCACCTTAGCATCAGGGAGAATCCTCGCAAGTTGTTTCCGCAAAAGAGTAAGAGAATCGGTGCTGTAGTCATCCATAAGACATAAACACTCCAGTGCCTTGATTTCATTAATCTTATTTTCCATGTTCAGAAGACCCTGTACATCGTGAAGATGAGCGTAGATACGGATGTCATCTTCACTGCCACTTTCTACGAGAGTGCGTGCGATCGTGAATGGCTTTCCAAAGATATCTATCACCTCACCATTTTTAAGCCCTATGGCATGCGCAAGCTCATATCCGATATAAGCAGTCCCTTGTTCGATCGAGAAAATCATTGGGCTTTTCTTCTTCCCGGGAGGAGATATTTCCGGTGCCATACCGGTTAAAATGACCTCTCTGTCCCGCCAGATTGCCTTTTTCTGAAGAATGGCTGTCAAGTGGGCATAGGAGATACCTCTGTGAGAGGCCAGGTCGTAAACATAGCTTTCAGGCATAGTGTGTTTCGAGAAGCCCGTCTTCCAGAATTCTTCCATATTGGTCTTTTTGGGTATGATGCGGAGATTGAACCCGATGTCCCGCATCAACCGGATAGTTTCACGTTTCGATGATTGGCCTGTGGTGAAAAAAGAAACAAACAACGCTGTGGCAGTCACTATAGCCAGCAGACTGAGGAGAAAATTCAGCTTTCTCTGTATAATTTCTTTCCCAATAAGGTGAAAAGCTGTCATGAGAACCTCTTTCGTGCTCGCAATAAAATATACACCCCGACTCCAAGGATGAACAAAACAAAACTGCCCGTAATGAGCAATATCATTTTCAAGTTCAGACCTGACCTGGAATTGGCAGATTCTTGAGAAACAAGCTCCTGGAACTTAGCCGGAGAAACCCTTTTTGTATCAACCTCACCTTGAAATTTGAAGAGCTCCTCACTGTATTCATCAAGGACGTCCCTCAGATTGTCAACGCTTAAAGCCTCCTCACTGCTTCTAAAGAAATCTACGGACATGATACTGCTCATTTCTGCCTTTACCATAGGGCTTTCAGCATCAAATCCGAGAAATTTCACCACATCGGATTGAATATCCTCCCCCCACCTGAGTGGGAGCAATGGCCCCATAATCCATTGTTTATCCAGTCCGCACTCGCATGACAGACCAATAATCGAAAGAATGTTAACCAGCCTGTTTCCCGAAATCTGTTTTCCTTTAAGAACAGGTCCGATCCTTCTCCCTTTTCCGTAAGTCACTGCTACATGCGGTTCATTTATTTGACTCCCATAGATATCAAGACTCCAGAGCAAGATCTTTTCCCGGGAGATCAATTTCTGAGGTATCACAATGATGTGAGGGGGATTCTCGATCCGTTTTGGCAGCTGACCCATTATCCTGGCAATCTTCCGGGCAGCATTGGTGACTGTATCATGTACACTTTTATTTTCTTCCGCATTTTTCCCCTCAAACACCAGAACAACGCAGTAGGCTTTGACAGTGTGAGACAAAATCTCCTCTCTAACCGGGGAAAAGACAATGCTTTCAAGGGAGGACCGCATCGTTTCTTTAAATTTTTTGCCGGGAACAGAAACCGGGATAACAAAAGACCGTCCTGCCGGTGACAACAAAACTGCTGAAGGAAATGATGTTAGCTCCCAGAGATGTATATATTCCAGCGCCGGATGGTCTTTCTGGTGATCAATATTGATTATCTCAACCTTAATGTTGCTATCCATAAAGGATGCATAGGATATCTGTTTGAAGGCGGTTACGGTCTTTTCCGGAGTATTATTCTGGATAAAGTAATACAGGCGGTAGGGATCAGGGACAATATCGACAAAACCCATATCACGGACATTATATATGCAGCCGAATACTCTAAGAGAACAAAGGCTAAATAAAACGCAGATCCATAGAACTCTTTTCATTTTCATCACATCAGGCTTGATGGATAGCCCATTTAAAAGTGGACATTCCTTATAATATGATAATATCAGCCTGAATTGCTAATTCTTTGTTAAAAATTGTTTTTTTCAGTAACTTATTTTCTATATTAGCTGGGTTACTTTCTCGATTCATATTCACAAAACTACATAATTAATGTCTCATTCCCGCTGATAAAATGATTCAAAATTGAAACTGTCTCTTGCATTAAAAATGTTGACAAACAAAATTTTATATTGAAAAATAAAATCAGGAAGATTAATACTGTCTTTTTTATATATTGTATCAAATTAATAAATTAAAAAAAGGAGAACATCATGATTAAAA
>JAGLWV010000401.1 GCA_023133225.1 Candidatus Aminicenantota bacterium
GTTAAAGACTGATTGCATAATGGACAATTCAATATATACTGCATTTTTTTCACCTCCATGTTTGGAAAAAAAGTATATTTTTCATCAGGATGATAAGATGCTCTTTTTTCTTAGTAATTTTATTTTATTTAAGCTGGCTGAAAAAGCAAGGAAAAAAGGAAAAAGTATGGGCAAGTTTTTTGAAATAATTCAGGAATCGGCAGTTTTTATAAATTATTCAAGTAAGAGTGAATACCTTTGCGCCATAAACACTGACAACCGCAGTACTGTCGATCATCGCTCCCATCTTCGAGTGGACATGCCCGTGGTAGACATACTTCGGCTGCTTTTCTTGAATATATTTCAGAATTGCCTGGCTTCCTGTATGGGCAGCGTCAACTTTATCGGTTATTTTATAAACAGGTGCATGGCAGATGAGTATATCTACAGGTGGAAACCGGCTGAGATGGGATTCCGCATCGAGGTCATCCCACTCATAGGGCCCGGCTGATGATGTAGAAGAAGGAATCCCCTGCCAGCCACCAATGAGCCATTTTCTGTGTTGAATGACCCTGAAATGAACATCCTCTACACACTTCGGAAACGGTTTGTTTGAGTCATGGTTTCCTTTCACTGCAAAAATAGGTTTTCTATAAAGTTCATAGATCTCTTCCAGGATATCGTCCTGGACATCCCCACAGGATAGGATAAAATCAAAAGAGGCGTAGATTTTCTCGGTGAAGCTGGGATTCTGGTAATCGGCAATCACAAGCACGTTTGAAGGAAAGGCAATCATCGTTTATTTAAGATCTGAATTACCAGAGTTTTGCAGCGGTAGGCACTGCCGCACGATCCTTCAACTCGATCGCACCACTCGAACATGCCGCACGGCATATACCGCATCCGTAGCATCGCCTGAGATCGATCACAGTTTTTTCAAGAGCAGCACTGTAGCTAATAGCGCCAAACTGGCAGAGGCGCATGCAATCCCGGCAGCCTGTACACAGGTCCGGGTCAACTTCTGCCACATATTCTGCCCGGAAAAGTACCGGAACTCCGTATGTCAC
>JAGLWV010000402.1 GCA_023133225.1 Candidatus Aminicenantota bacterium
CTTCCGAACCGCGCAGTAAAGAGGAGGAAAAAAAATATAAAGCAGGTTATGATGCGATATTTGTCGATGAAGGTCCGAATGGCCAGCGTGAAGGCAAGTGGAGTAACCTCTGGATGTTTGACGTTAAATCGAAAAAAGAAACAAAAATCACTGATGAGAAATCTCTTATGGGCAGATTTGATATCTCCCCTGATGGCAAAAGAGTTATTTTCACAGCGCGTCAATCCAACCGCCGCAATGATGGCTACAAGAGCGAAATCTACATCATTAATGTCTCGGACAGGTTGAAAATCCGGCTGACAGATAACAAAGTTTCAGAAGGCTCCCTGACCTGGGCACCTGACGGTAAAAGCTTTGCTTACACCGCTGTGGATGATAAAACATGGCTGAACAGAAACGGAAAGATCTTTATCATGAATCCCAGCACAAAAAAATACCGCATGCTCTCAGGAAAATATGAAGGAAACATCAGAGGTCTGACATGGACACCGGACAGCCGGTTCATCCTTTTCAGCGGCCATCAGCGTACAGATTCCAATCTTTTCAAACTCGACGTCTCTACAACCGAAATCAAGAAGTTAACCGCTGTGTCCGGCTCTCTGAGAGTGAGTTCCTTTTCAAGGGATAAGAAGAAAATGGTCTACTCATTTTCCGATTTCGATACATCTTCCGATCTCTATGTTACGTCGGTCGACACTTTTAAACCCACTCGGCTGACAAACGCCAATCCATGGATTGAGAAGGAAATCCTTCTGGCGAAGATGAAAGTCATCCGATGGAAAAGCAAGAAGGGCTTTGAAATTGAGGGACTTCTTCATCTTCCAGCCGGTTATAAAGAAGGGACCCGAATTCCCCTAATGCTCAATATTCATGGTGGGCCTGCAGGCTGCTTTACGAACAGTTTCCGTGCAAGTTACCATGTCTATGCAGGATTGGGTTATGCTTCACTCTCACCGAATGTTCGAGGAAGCAGCGGTTACAGCGATAAACTCCGTGAGGGAAACACTGTTCAGGCCGGAGATGGCATTGGTCTGGGTGATTACTGGGACGTGATGAATGGAGTCGATCATGTCATAGAGAAAGGTTATGTGAACCCTGTCCGCATAGGACTGCGCGGCTGGAGTTACGGCGGTATCCTCGGTGGTTGGACAATCACCCAGACAACCCGCTTCAAAGCAGCCTCGCTTGGCGCCGGCGTCTATGACTGGACCTCAGAATACGGGCCGGGATTTAACTATGATGTAAGACTCTGGCATATCGGCGGAACTCCTTGGGATAATCCCGAGGGATACAGACAACAGTCTGCCTTAACCCATGTCCAGAATGTCAAAACGGCGACTCTTCTTATCCACGGGATGAATGACAGCACCGATACCGAAGCACAAAGCATGATGTTTTTCACTGCTCTCAAGGACATCGGGAAATCGCC
>JAGLWV010000403.1 GCA_023133225.1 Candidatus Aminicenantota bacterium
TACTCCTTAACCGTGATCTTGTTTTCAGAACCAAAAATAACCGCAACTCCCTTTTTTTTGCAAAAGGTTATAAGAACTTCCTTCAGCTTTTCGAGCTTTCCCTCAGCATCCATCCTGTGTTCATCATACTCCTCTTTTATTTTTACATACTCCTCTTTTATCTTTACGTATTCATCCACCAGTTTTAAGCCCGGATCATTGAGATATTCATTCTCACTCTTCTCATCCAGTTGAACTTCATGTTTCCACATCGGACAGATATCCCTATACAAACACCAATTGCAGAGCGAAGAGACATTTGGCGGAAATTCCTCCGTCTTTTCGATCTCTTTTATTTTTGTCAACACTTCCTTCCTTAGCTCTTCAAGCTGCTTGGCTGTTCTGTATGAGTCCATCTCCTTATCAAAAGCCACATAATGCCAGACAAGCCGCACTTTCTTGAAGTCCTTGAACTTTTCCCTGACCCATAAGGAGTACATAGCGAGCTGCCGGTCTACATCAAGTTTTTCTTGTTCGGGCAGTGATAGTCCGGTTTTATAATCATGTACCTCATACAGGCCTTCTCCCATATCCATAAGCCTGTCGATCCGAATATGGAAGGTGTAGCTCCCTTCTTCATTCAGAGGCAAGAAATCCTTTGTTTCCAGACTGATAACCTTGCCCCGGTCAAAGGGCTTATGCCTGTTGTAATAATCCGTGAGGTACCTCTCCCCCATCTTACGGTAGTTTTCCTGGGTATAATCTTTCCTGACGATTATTATGTTATCCTTCCATTTTTTCTGCCACAACTCTTTGAAAAATTCCAGCAGCTCTTTCAAGGACATCAACTTTTCGAACTGTTTATCTCTGTAGAGTTTTTCCAGTGAGTCATGAACTCTAGAACCCAGGAAAGTCTCGACCGTGTCCTCCACCTCTACTTTTATTCTGTCAATATAGGCATATTTATACTGTTTGTGGCATGTCTCATAAGTTCCCAGTTTTGAATGACTAAATGATGGCATTTTGTTTTCTTCGATGGAAGTTTTATTTGTGTATCTTTGACAGAAAAAAGAATAGCAGTTAATAAGATGAGAGTCAATTTTGCTTCAATAAACGCTGAAATCTTGGGTGTTTACGAAGCGGCTCCCACATAGGGTCGATTCGCAAGAGAGGAACAGAAATAAGGTTACCAGCATGGATAGAAAGCAGATATTCCAGCTGACTTATGGCTTCCTCGTATTCACCAATCACTGTGTAAATTATGGCCAGGTTCCAGATGTACTGAGGTCCATCATATGCGTCCCGGGACACAGGATAAAGCGGATTAAGCTGAAATGATTTCTCAAGATTTGCGGTGGATTCTTCC
>JAGLWV010000404.1 GCA_023133225.1 Candidatus Aminicenantota bacterium
GGCGGGATCACCTTGTCCAGGCTCAATTTTATGGTATATCCGGAAGAGGGATTGAGTTTAACGGATGTAACTTCACTGTAAAGGTTACCCGGAGAACGGTTAAACTGCTGTCCTTCCCATTGGTCCATGTGAGCCCATATCACATAACCATCAGAGCGATGAAATTGGGTGTATATATTCACCAAACCCTGGGCAAAATATTTTCCTTCCGGAATCTCGTTCAAGCTTTTCAGAGGATACCCCAGAATATTTTCATCAATGACTACCGCTTCACCTGGTTTTAGGTTCTCAATGTCCAGGCCAAAGAAAGGTACACTTCTACTCCAGGAACCTGCCTGCAAACGCGGCTCTCTCCTGTCATTTTCAGAGATCATCACAAACACACGCCCTGTTATTGCCTCTGCATGGACCGAGGAAGGAAAGGATATTTCAAAGCGAAGTTTTGATGGCCCGGCTTTTTCACACGATATGTTTGTGAAAATAAAAGAGATAAAAATCAAGACCGGAAGGATGAGAACAACACTCTTTTTATTGAATTTCAATTTTTCCCTCCTTTTTAAAATAAGAACGAAAGAGAGTGATTTTTGAAGTTAAATAAGAAATGACGGGAAATTCCATCCTGAAAGGTCTTTCCATGTCAGAATAAGATTATCATCCGGAATTTCATATTGCAAGAAATGACATTAATATTGCACTCCATTCATCTTCATGTCTTTCATGTTATTTGATAAAATAAACAAAAGGATGTTTAACAAAATGAAAAAAACAGGATTTCTTATACGCTGTCTACTGATTTTAATCCTGGTTTCTTCTAATCTGTACTCTGAAAAAACCATCCCTTTAAATCTAGAGAAGGTCTTGGAAATCGGAAGAAATGACCTTATGTTTTTCAGCATCACCTCTGTATACGAAGACAGAGATAGTAATATCTATCTCTTAGACCAAATAGCCTGCAAGGTGTATAAATTTTCTCCCGATGGAAAACTTTTGCTCTTTTTTGGCAGTAAAGGCCAGGGACCAGGTGATTTTGAAAGACCTCATGACATTTATGTAACAGATACTGGAAGGATTGTTGTCTGTGAGGAAAGGAGTTTTATTTCGTTCTTTGATAAATACGGAAAATTCATAAAACGACTGAATGTGCAAAAAGGTCTGGCCTTAACCTATATGAATGACGACCTGTATTACGGATGGGTATGGGGAAAAGAAAACAGAGATCAGATCCTCATCGATTCTCAAAGCAACACAGCAGCATCTTTTTTTTCGGTGGCAATATATGCCACCTCCATATCATTACCGGATGAGTCTGGAAGATTGGTCTTGTTCAACTATTCTGAAAAAGAATACACGCCTTCCCTGCTTTTTAGCCGTTACAAAGGCCGCTCAGCCGTTGGAGTTGGAAATCATTATGAAATTTTAATACTGGATAAAAAAGGAAAGGTCTTATCAAGGATCAATAGGGACATAAAACCACAAAGGATAAACTCCAGGGAAAAGAAATATTTTATAAAAAAGCTTGGAGAAATGAAAAATTGGCCCCGGCAGGTCATAGAAAAAATTGAAAAGAAAATTCCAAAGGTGAAGACTTACTATGATAAGATCTTAATCTCCGAAAAACACCTTTTTGTTTTCAGGATAAAAAATGATGCAACGGATGAGGATAGTCCCTTTCCCATCGATGTTTATTCTTTAGAAGGAGAGTTTTTAGGAACTTCTCAAATACCCTCAAAACCATTACTCATCTCAGATAAATTTATGTATATCTCTGAAACAGATGAGAACGATAATTTAACCCTCGTTAAATTCAGATATCATCTCAGCGAGAAATAGGGCATGTGGTGCCGGAGGAGGGAGTCGAACCCACACTCTCCGTGAGGAG
>JAGLWV010000405.1 GCA_023133225.1 Candidatus Aminicenantota bacterium
ACAAAAACAATAGACAAGCGGCTTGAACATTTAAGTGGCTTTCGTATTGACCTTTATCAAATCCACCAGCCTTATTCACTCTCTTCCACAAAAGCTCAAATGAATGCAATGGCTCAGCTTGTCAAAGACCATAAAATTCGCTCTATCGGTGTGAGCAATTTTTCTGCGAAAAAAATGAAAAAGGCTCAAGCGGAGCTTTCCAGCCTTGGCCTTGATCTTATCTCGAATCAAGTCGTTTATAGCCTTCTCAACAGGAAGATCGAGACCAACGGCATCCTGGATACAGCCAGAGAACTTGGAGTTTCCATCATCGCGTACTCACCCCTGGCTCAGGGGATTGTATCCGGGAAATTCCACGACAATCCAGAGTTAATCAGGAGTCGTCCTGGATACAGAAAGTACATGCGTGCCTTTAAACCGAAAGGGCTTGAAAAAAGCCGTCCCGTAGTCCAGGCACTTGAGGGGCTGGCAGAAAAATATAACGCCACCCCTTCACAGATCGCCTTGAACTGGATTATAAACTTTTGTGGGGATTCTGTGGTAGCTATTCCCGGTGCAACAAAGCTCAAACAGGCAGAGGAAAACGCCGGTTCCTTAAAATTCAAGCTTGCCAAGGATGAACTGGACTATCTTGATGAAGTATCTGCTCCATTTAAAACTTAGTCTCATCACATCTGTCATTCCCGCGGAAGCGGGAATCCAGTGATTTGTCACAAATTAGTATGGTTTTTTAATAGAAGCCAGTTTCTTTCCCGCCAGAAGGTCATTCAGTTCTTTTTTCAGTGTTTCTTTCAAATTTGGTAAAGCACCAACATAAACAGCCTGGACAATACCTTCTTTTCCGATGATTACCGTTTGTGGAATGTATTGGGCCTTGTAAACATTACCTACTGCGCCGTCTTTATCTAAAGCCACAATCGGGTGGAGACCCTGTTTCTGCAAAAACGAGCGGATGGCTTGGGGGCTTTCCCTCAAATTGACGGCGATCAAAATAACTCCCTTGTCTTTGTATTCATTTGCGACCTCTTCCATGATCGGCATGACCCTTATGCAAGGACCGCACCAGGTCGCCCAAAAATCGAGGATGACGATGTTTTTGTCTTTCTGCTGGGATAGATCAAACTCTCCTCCATCCAGAAGCTCGAGTTTGAAAGAAGGGGCCGGTTTCGCGAGTAAAGGATGAGGCCCGCGGGGCTCAGCCAGTTTAGCATCATCGGGTGGAGTATATATAAAGGTATCATCAGGGATTTGAATGTTTACTTCCCAATTTTTGAATACAATCTCCATTTCCGCTTTCATATTTTTAAACTGCGCTTGCTTAGCAGCCTCTTTTTCTATGGTTTTGGTTAAGTCTGGAACAATTTTATGTGCAAGGGGTTTTTCCCCCTCTTTTACCCAAATGTTTAAATCTGCTTCATCGGTGAGAAGTTTCAGGTGATTGTATGTCATACCATTCATCTCTTCCAACCCAATATATTCTGCGCCTTTCACTTCAGACATTAATTTTTCGTAAGAATTATTACGAATGAAATATTCAACAATTACCTCCGTCCCACCAATTCCTGCCGGAAGTTTCAGGTCGTTGAGAGATTCAGGCGCTTTTTCTTTGGTGTATTTTTTGGTCATCGGAACGTAAGAATACACATCTTTTCCGTCACAAACCAATGTGCTGCCAAGCATTCCACTTTTCAGGATCATGGCCAGTTTGTCGGGTCTTTGGAGAGCGATAGAATATTTCACGGCCATTTCTTGTTTCATTCCTTGTGCTTCGATTTTTATATTCATATCAACTTCGGTCCGGAAACTACTGAGGCCGCTGATGTAGTTCAAAGCCTTTTTAATGACCTGACCTGCTTTTGGATCAATAGAATCGGGTTTATTTTCACTGGCGGTGAGCACATTGTGAACCAGAAGCAGCGGCAACACCAATACAATCAAAAGGCTTGAAATTTTCCCTGTTTTTTTAATCATGATGTTCTCCTTTTT
>JAGLWV010000406.1 GCA_023133225.1 Candidatus Aminicenantota bacterium
TTTCTGGAAATTCTTCTCTCAGCCGCCGGATCGATTCAAAATTTAAATCTTTGGTCAAGATCACTTTCACTTCTTTAGCTTTTTTCCTGTATTCAGGGTGGACGAAGTATTGGGCCGGTTTTGGAGATACGGAATACCAGTCTACGGGTATATCCTGAAAGAGTGTAGCGTTGGTTTCAACCTGAATGTTGAAGCCTTCTTTTTTCAGTTCTTTGACGAGTTCTGTGACAGGCTGCAGAAGCGGTTCTCCCCCTGTCAGACAAACCCATTGGGCTGGGAAGCGGTGCTTTAGTTTTTTGATCTCTTCAATCACCTGGCGCGTCGAATATTCATTGCCCTCTTTCCACGCGTATTGAGTGTCGCAGAAGGGGCATTTAAGATTGCATCCTGAAAAGCGTACAAAGAGGGTGGGATACCCCTGCCTGAGCCCTTCACCTTGAATGGAGGCGAATATTTCAGTTATTTTCAGAATATGTGGCTGAGGCATCCTCTGATTCCCAGACAGTCACTTCTTTTACAGGGAAGAGTTTTTTTAATTCAAAGAAAAAGTGACGGGCCAAATTCTCTGCCGATGGGCTGAAGTCGTAAACTTCGTTGAGAAGAGTGTGGTCAGGCAGGAATTCAGACAATTTTTGTTTGATTTCAGTAAAGTCTATACCGATTCCTATCTTGTCCAGCTCTGTCACTGCGACATTAACTTCCACATGAAAAGTATGTCCATGCACTTTTTCACATTTCCCCCCGTAACCCTTTAGGAAATGTGCTGCCTGAAATCTGTCCTTGACTTTAAGTGTCCAGCTCATATTTTACCTTCCTTTTCCAGCCTTAGAATTAATGGATCTCTCTGTCCGACCTCTTCCCAGGCTTTTTGACGCAAAAAACATGAAGAACATTTCTGACAGGGGATTTCTTCTCCGGAATAACAGGATACTGAGTAGGAATAGTCAGCTCCAAGCGAGAGACCCTCCTTTATGATCTGTGATTTCTTCATTTTCACAAAAGGGGCAAGGATTCTCATCTTTTGCTCATTTAGAGAAGCTGTCGTCCCCTGGTTTATGGCTTCTTCCATTGCTTCAACAAATTGTTTTCGAGTGTCAGGATAATGAGGGGAATCGATGATGTTAAAGCCACAGATAATATCCTTTATCCCTTCAACTTCTGCCCAGCCTGCAGCCAGAGCAAGAAAGATGCCGTTTCTGAATGGTACATATGTCGGGGGAGGGCCCTCCTCCATCTCTTCTAACTTTTCATACTCTGGTAAAGGAATTTTGGTGTCGGTAAGCGAAGAGCCTCCTATCTGTTTGAGATCTATCTGAAGAGTTTTTTGGGGAATCCCGAGCTTCCTGGCCAACCGTTGAGCCATGCTTATCTCAATCCTGTGGCGTTGCCCGTAATCAAAGGTCAGAGAGTGGACTCTCTCGAAGCGCTTGAGAGCCCAGTAAAGAGAGGTTGTTGAGTCTATACCTCCAGAGAAGAGAACGATGCATTTTTTCATTTTGGATGGTTCTACGCCAGATAATAAAAGATAAAGCTTTTTTTTTCAAGCCGCATTCAGCCAGCTTGCTTGACATCCTTTTTTGGCGGTGCTATATATTTCGAGAATTGCAGCGAGCATTCCGTATAGCAATGGAAGAAACATGAAGAACGAAAGTATAAAAGATA
>JAGLWV010000041.1 GCA_023133225.1 Candidatus Aminicenantota bacterium
AGCCTGGATTATTCACGAGTCGATATTGCTGTAGCGGCGAGGCCGCAGCCCATGAAGCTGTAGTGAACTACTGCGAATGGGCTGCAAGGAAGAAAAAAAAAGGGGACAGTCCCCTTTTTTATATTTTGATTATTTTGGCACTAAAAAAAATGAAAGAAGGAAAAAAGGGGACAGTCCCCTTTTTTTTTGCCCGAAGGGGAAAAAATGCCGACAGAAAAAAGAGGAACTAAAAAAAGGCGATCTCCTTGATATACTGAAAAAACAAAATAATGTGCTTATTTCATAGATATTGATTATTAGTGTCGGCAGTTTTTATGAATAAATCAGGTATCTTCGTGCCCGCTGGTGGAGGGATCCTCGTTTGCAATAACCCCGTATAAATTATGGGCAGGGGGTGTGCCCCTTTTCTCTGTGGAAACCTTGCACTCCACAATATTAGGTTTATCCTTTCGGTTATAAGACACCAGGATCGTTACCACTTCCCAGCTCAATTGACCCCCTTGGGCCATCCTGGTGATTTCCTCCAGGGCTGTCCTATTATCATACGGAGTTAACCGATAAGGCCTCTCCGAAAGGAGGGCATCATAAATGTCGCATGCGGAAATGATCTCTACCATTCGATCCCTCAATGGAATGCCAAGGGGATATCCGGATCCATCCCTTCTTTCATGGTGTTCTTTGGCTATGCGCGCTGGAAAACTCCGGAAATCTTGAAGGTAATAGCTGAGAAGCACAAAACCGGCTAAAGTATGGTGTTCCAGGATATTCCTGTCTGTGCGGGTCAATGGGTTGCTCTTCTTCAATATCTGGAGCGGAACGTTTATCTTGCCGAAATCATGCATTTGCCCGGCCATCGCTTCAATGACCCGGTCCTGGGAATTCTCCAGCAAATCTTGAGACAGGATTGTTGCCATAGCGAAGACGAGCAGAATATGACGGTAAGTATAAAAGTCGGATTTTTTAAAATAATCGAGGGATTCAAGAACGGGCTTGATCAAGCGGATTTTCTCCATTGTACGTAAGGCAGCCCTTTTTTCCCGTTTGTCGAAGATGATATTGTATGGAGGCTTTTGGATCCAGTGGAGGATATCTTTATAGACGGTACCATACTCC
Organism: Candidatus Aminicenantota bacterium; assembly: GCA_023133225.1. GTDB lineage: Bacteria > Acidobacteriota > Aminicenantia > Aminicenantales > Aminicenantaceae > JAGLWV01. Next base: position 1,114 of record JAGLWV010000041.1, read on the forward strand.
AAAAAGGGAAACTCCTCATAAGAAGTGCCATTATGGGTCGATATCAATGTATCCAAGGTTTCCGGCGTGAGTAGCTTGCCGGCAGGAAGAAGCAGGCGTTTATCCAGGGTATAAACGGGATAATCGAGCTTGGGGATCTTCATGATTTTTGGTCCTGTGCATCCAGGATAAAAATCGAGTTAGAAATTTTCTTTAACTCTTGTTTGGTTCTCATCAAATGAACCCCATTTTGCAAAAAAATATCAGAATTACATCTGTTTGTCAATCGCTTTTTGTGGTGAATCTTGGGGTGAATTTTTACACAATTTTTTATCGGGAGGGGTGAGATGAGTCTGCAGACATTAGTCTTCTTTCCAAAAATGGGATTTTTATTCCGGGAGATCTGTTTTAAGACTATTTTTGCATTTCTTTTGTATTTTTGCAGATATTATATTAGAATTTTGTCCAAAGAATTAACTTCAAAATGAATGGAGGAGAAAATGTCTAAATCCACAAAAACTTTGGCCCTCGGAATACTCATTCTTGCTGGTCTTTCTCTCTTTGCTCTGGCTGTTGATGTCAGCGGTACCTGGGAGATGGTCATTCAGACTCCCCGGGGAGATGAAAGGACATCGGAAATGACAATCGAACAGGACGGCGAAAAAATAAAGGTGAAAATGCCCGGTTTCCGTGGGGATGAAATGACGGGAGAAGGAACCATCAAAGATAACAAGATTGAATGGACCGTCACTATGAGCACTCAGAGAGGCGACTTTTCCATATCCTACACTGGAACAGTCGAGGGCGACACCATGTCCGGTGAAGCTGCCATGGGCGACTTCGGTACGATGGAGTGGACAGCCAAGAAAAAGAAATAATTACCGCTTCCTGGTAAATTTTCCTAATTATCAGTCCCTTTGAAGGCTCTTTTTAGCCTTTGTGGGTTTTCCTATTTTTATCATCAATAGTATTCAAATATCCATCATTTTAAGAAGAGGGGAGAATTGAAATGATAAGAAAGAAATATCCTCTGATAAAGCCTTTAATAGCGGGGTTCACTTTTTGTTTCCTGATGACCGGCTCTCTTCGAGGAGAGTCGTCTGTCAAAGTCTGGGAGGAGCCTCTGGTCATTCCAACCTACAGAATAGGAAAGTCGGATTTGAATCCGATTTTTTATTCAGGCCGTGCTTATCAGGGTGCCAAAGGTCCGGTCTATCCTTATCCTCTGCAGGATAAGCTGACCGATATCAGAGAGAAAAAAACCTATAAAGCGGTTTATCTTGAAAACGATTTTATAAAGATCTGTGTACTGCCGGAGATTGGAGGACGTATTTTTTCTGCCTTGGATAAGACGAACAATTATGATTTCTTTTACCGTCAGCATGTTGTCAAGCCTGCACTCATCGGAATGCTCGGGGCCTGGATTTCAGGTGGTGTGGAGTGGAATTTTCCTCACCATCACATAGCTTCAGGCTTTATGAATATTGATTATGCCCTAAGCGAAAATGCTGACGGCAGCAAGACCATCTGGATTGGAGAGATAGAGCTGAGGCACAGGATGAAATGGATTATAGGTTTAACTCTCTATCCTGACCGCTCCTATCTTGAGGCAACTGTTAAGCTTTTTAACCGCACCCCATTTGTCCATTCATTCTTATACTGGGCCAACGTTGCGGTTCATACAAACTCAGACTATCAGATCATCTTTCCTCCTTCCACGGAATATGCAACCTTCCATGGTAAAAATCAGTTTTCACGCTGGCCCATCTCCTCTGAAGTTTTCAATCGAGTGGATTACACTCGGGGAGTGGATGTGAGCTGGTGGAAGAATCACCCCAGGCCGATTTCTTTTTTTGCCTGGAACTGTGAGGAGGATTTTTTGGCAGGATATGACCATGGCAAAGAAGCCGGTGTTGTCCATGTTGCCGACCACCATTTTATGCCGGGTAAGAAATTCTGGACATGGGGGACAGGCAATACGGGGAAGATGTGGGAAAAGATATTAACGGAAATCGACGGGCCTTATATCGAGCTCATGGTTGGCGCATATTCTGATAATCAGCCCGACTACAGCTGGATCCAACCTTATGAGGTTAAAACTTTTAAGCAGCGCTGGTATCCACTCAGAAAAATTGGCGGTGTCAAAGCAGCTAACCGTTGGGCTGCCTGCAATCTTGAAGTTATAACAAATAATGCCGCCCGTTTAGGATTCAATACAACCAGAGGATACAGGGGAGCAAAAGTGGTGCTTGAAGCAGGAGAAAAAATCATTTTCAGACAGGAAATAGATATATCTCCCAGTAAGCCTTTCTTGAAGGAAATTAAGCTTCCTGAAGGTGTAAAGAAGGAGAATCTTCGGGCTCTGTTGTTTACTCCTGAGAACGAAATATTGATCAGTTACAATCCTCAAAAAAAAGAGGGAGCGCCTGTACCTGATACAGTAAAGCCCCCACTGCCTCCGGTAGAGATAAAAACAATCGAAGAGCTCTATCACACCGGATTGCGTCTGGTGCAGTTTCATAACCCAGCGCGTGAGCCTTATCCCTTCTTTGAGGAGGCTTTGAAGAGAGATCCAGGTGACTCCCTTGTCAACAAGAGACTCGGAATCCTGTATTTAAAAAGAGGGATGTTTAAAGAAGCAGAAAAAAAATTGAGACGGGCTCTTAACCGATTAACGAAAAATCACACCAGTCCAAAAGATGGAGAAGCCTATTACTATTTGGGAGTTGCGCTCAAGGCTCAAGGAGAGGACGATGCTGCCTATGATGCTTTTTACAAAGCCACTTGGAGTCAGGCCTGGTGTGCAGCAAGTTGCTATTCTCTGGCAGAGATTGTCGCTCAAAGGGGAGATTTATCAGAAGCCCTGGAGTTCCTGGACCGCTCTCTATCATGGAATATGTTAAACACCAAGGGCTGGAATTTTAAGGCTGCCGTTTTGAGGAGATTAGGGAGATTTGAAGAGGCAGAGAGAATTGTTCTTGAAGTTTTAGCGGCTGATCCTTTGGATTTTTGGGCCTGGAATGAACTCTATCTGTCAAAATCTGCACAAGGATTAAAAGAAGAAGCACAGGAAGCGGGAAATGTCTTGAAAATCAGGATGAGAGAGTATGTCCAGTCTTACCTGGAACTGGCAGTCGATTACGGAAATAGCGGATTGCTGGATGAGGCCGTAGAAATTCTTTTGCGAGCCGCTGGATCAGAAGATAAAGATACCTTTACATATCCGCTGGCTTACTATTATCTTGGTCATTTTTATGAGAAAAAGGGAGAAGAGAAGAAGGCTCTAAAATATTATGAGCGTGCCTCCAAGATGCCGACGGATTACTGCTTTCCTTTCCGTCTGGAATCCATCGATGTGCTGCGCTCTGCCCGGAAACAAAATCCTGAAGATGCCCGGGCTCCCTATTATCTCGGAAATCTCCTCTATGATCTTCAACCTGAGAAAGCAATAGAGGAATGGGAAAAGTCCAGGCACCTGGATAAGTCCTTCTCTATTACACACAGAAATCTTGGATTGGCCTATGCCCGTGTGGAAAACGATGTATCGAAAGCCATCTCAAGCCTGGAAAAAGCCATAGCCTGCAACAGGAAGAATCCGAGATTCTTTTATGAGCTTGACCTCCTTTATGAAACAGGGGGCGCTCCTCCAGAAAAGAGGCTCAAGCTTTTAGAGAAGAATCATGAAGTTGTCCTCCAGAAGGATGATGCCCTTTCCCGCGAGATTATCCTTCTGGTTCAGTTAGGCAACTATGATAAGGCCATCGATTTGCTCGCGAGGCATCATTTTCATATCTGGGAAGGCGGAGGGCGAATTCACAATGTCTATGTTGATGCTTATTTGCTGAGAGGGCAAGAACGTTTTGATGGAAGGCGATACAGGGAAGCCCTCAAAGATTATGAGGCGGCGCTCGATTATCCCGAAAATCTGGGGGTGGGGAGACCTTCCCACGGCGGAAGAGCTCCACAAGTCTATTATTTTCTAGGCACGGTTCATGAGGCTTTAGGTGAGGGAAAAAAAGCCAAGGAGTCTTATGAAAGATCAGCGTCTTTCAGGCGGGGCTGGTCAGAACTCAGCTATTATCAGGGATTGACTTTTCGAAAATTGGGGCGGATTGAAGAGGCAAACCAGATGTTTGAAGGATTGATCAATTTTGGGAAAGAGAGACTCGAAGCCACTCCATCGATGGATTTTTTTGCAAAATTTGGAGAGAGACGATCAGCCAAAGTCCGGAGAGCAAATGCCCATTATCTTCTGGGCTTAGGCTATCTGGGAATGCTCAGGAAGGATGCTGCCAGGAGGGAATTCAAAGATGCGCTGGATTTGAACATCAATCATTTAGGTGCGAAACAGCAGTTGCTCAGGTTAGGTGATTAAGAAACGCATTGAACTCCAGTAGTGATTGTGCTAGATATACTCTTTCTGGAAAAAAAGGGGACAGTCCCCTTTTTTTGATACCTCTGGCTGGTGTTTGTGTGAGGTATACCCTTTATATGATTAAAATGAAAAGAATTCTTCCTGTCCTGATCTTTTCTCTTCTGTTTTCTGTTCCTGCCTTTGGCCAGGCAGAAGAAAAAGAGACATCCGCCCTGAAAATAAAAACACCTATCAAAGTGGACGGCTTTTTAAATGAACAGATTTGGGAGAGTGCTCCGGAGACAGGCGATTTTATTCAATTCGAGCCAAGGAGAGGCGAAGCTGCCTCAGAAAAAACAGTCGTGAAAATCCTCTATGATGAGAATTTCATTTATTTTGGGTTTTTATGTTACGAACCTAAGCCGGAGAAAATTGCGGCCCGGATAACCAAAAGAGATGCGGGATTGCATGATGACGATGCTGTAGGCGTTTTTCTTGATACTTTTCATGACAGAAGAAGCTGCTATTTTTTTATAACTAACCTGTTAGGGACTCAGCTTGATGGCCGTATAACAGAAAACGGCCGCACAAGGGAGACAACCTGGGATGGAATCTGGAAATCCGCAGGTAAGAGGACAGAATTTGGCTGGAGCGCAGAGATTGCTGTTGATTTGAGTTGTTTGAAGTATGAACCTGGGAAAAATAAAACCTGGGGCCTCAATTTAGGGAGACCTGTACCTCGAGTCTTAGAAAAAAGTTTTTGGGTCGGTCCTCTTGAATCTCCATATAAAGTTTCTCAGTATGGGATATTAATGGGGCTTGATCTTCCAAGATCAGAGAAAAAATCTCAGATTATTCCACATATTATTTCAAAGATAGAAGAAAGAAAGCCTTCAGAGATAGAAGGCGGCCTTGATGTGCGGTATGCTTTCAGTCAGGCAGTCTCCGGCAATTTAACCGTTAATCCCGACTTTGCCACGGTGGAGGCTGACCAGGAACAGATTAACTTGACCCGTTTCGAACTCAGCCTCTCGGAGAAGAGAAACTTTTTTCTGGAGGGCTCAGAGATTTTCCGGCAGAGAATTCGCTTGTTTTATTCCAGGAGAATCTCTGATATCTATGGGGGAGCCAAAGTGTATGGAAAATCCGGCGGCTTTGAGTTTTCCGGATTGAGCGCCCAGACAAAAAAAAGTGATGAAGGATCTGCCAATTTTACTGTCTTTCGTCTTAAGAAGGATGTCATGAAATCTTCAACGATTGGCTTCCTGGCTGCTAATAAACTGGTGGGAGGCAAAAACTGGGGCACGGCCGGCATAGATACATCTCTCTATTTCACCGATACATTCAAGTTTACGGGGCAGCTGGCCCTAGGCTACAGCGATGACAATAAAGACGATATTGCCTTTTTTCTCCGGCCGAGCTACGATTCAGCCACTTTTCATATTCATATCCGCTACACTCAATTAGGAAGGAATTTTCGCGACAATGCCGATAAGGTGGGATTTATCAGAGACGATAACCGGAGAGAACTGGATTCGGCTGTTACAAAAACCTTCTGGCTGAAAAAATGGGGCTTTGACCGGATCAAATATAGTTCGAACTATAATATCTATTGGGGGTTGGATGGCACCTTGCGAAGCTGGAAGATAGATGAAGGGCTCTCTTTTGATTTGCAGAGTAAATTTTCTTTAAATATCGAACACACTCAGGAATTCAAGGGTCAAGATGACGAGTTTTTTGAAGAGGATTTCAGAAATCACCGAACCGAATTTGAGCTGGGCTATAACACCAGAGAATGGCAGCATGTCCGTATTTTTTACGAATTTGGCCGGAATTTTGATTCAGATTATCACCGAATCAAGTACGGTTTAAACTACAAGATAACCAAGAATTTTGCTCTCCAGTATTCCCTGGATCGTCTGAAGAAGGATCCTGATCCTGAAAAGAAAGAAAGTAAATGGATTCATGTGATCAGAGCGACAAATTATTTTACCAATGATCTTTTTATAAAACTTTTTTTCCAGACAAATTCAGCGATTGAAAAAGAGAATATCCAGGTTGTTTTTGTCTACCGTTTTCAACCTCCCTTTGGCTTGATCCAACTGGCTTACCAGAAGGGGACAGCAAAACGCGGTGAAATCGGTGCTCAAGGCGATACGTTATTCTTGAAAATAGCCTATATGTTTTGAGTGAGAGAAAAGAAGCAAGAATTGTAATTAGGGGGTGTAATTAGGGGGACACAATACCTATTTCCTGTGGAAAAGAATAACCTAACAATGCAATAAATTAGGAAATAGGTATTGTGTCCCCCTAATTAGTGTCCCCCTAATTATACAAGAAAAGATAGCTCATCCTCTTTTTTTGACTACTTTTTCCGTTTTTATGTATTTTTTGTTGTTAAGGTGTAATGAAGTTATTATAATAGCTTATCCATTGGAACAACAGCCGAGCAGATAGACCAAGCTCACATTTTTATAGAATCAAAAGAAGGAGGATATATCCTTATGGAAAAAAGAGAAGTATTGGAAATGATTGCCAAGAAACTTCGTATTCATTCTTTAAAAATGACCGCTAAAGCCGGGTCAGGTCATCCGACAACCTGTATGTCTATAGCAGAATTGATGTCGTGCCTGTTCTTTGATGAGATGAAGTATAATCCTGAAGATCCGGATGATTGGGCAAATGACGAGTTGGTTCTATCAAAAGGACATGCGGCACCCATATTATGGGCGGTCTTTGCTGAAGCGGGAATCATTTCTGAGAAGAGCTTGATGAATTTGAGAAAGATAACAAGCGCCCTGGAGGGACATCCTACACCAAGGATGAAATGGATCAAGGCTGCCACGGGTTCTCTCGGGCAGGGGCTTTCGGTAGGTGTCGGCATGGCTTTGGCTATGAAGCTGGGAAAGTCATCCGCACGAACATATGTCTTAATGGGCGATGGTGAATGTGCCGAAGGTTCAGTCTGGGAGGCTGCCAGCATTGCTGTGCATTATAGGCTTGATAATCTCTGTGCGATAATAGATATAAACCGGCTGGGACAATCAGGGGAAACAATGCACGGGCATGATATCAGAGCGTACGAGAGAAAGTTCAGAGCCTTTGGCTGGAAAGCCATTTCAATCCATGGAAATGAAGTCAATGAAATTTTAGAAGCTTTTGAAAAGGCAAGAGAAGCCGTTCAGCCTGTTGTAATCCTGGCTAAAACAATTAAAGGAAAAGGAGTTTCTTTTGTGGAGGATAAGAACGGCTGGCATGGTAAGCCTCTAAAAGGTGAAGACTTGAAAAAAGCTTTGGAGGAACTGGGACCGATACCCCAGCTTGATTCGAAAAAATATGTTCGGAAGCCGGGAAAAACCCGACCACGCCAGCTTTTAAAGAAATATAATTTTAAGAAGAATACTTATAAAGACAAAATTGCGACCAGGCGGGCTTACGGTAATGCCCTATTAAAACTGGGGAAGATAAATGAGGCGGTTGTGGCTCTTGATGGAGACGTGAAAAATTCCACCTATGCCGAAGATTTTTTTGAATCTTTTCCTCAAAGATCATTTCAATCTTACATTGCAGAACAGAACATGGTCGGGATGGGGATGGGTATGTCTGCTAAAGGCTACATTCCATTTATGGCGACTTTTTCAGCATTTTTGTGTAGAGCGCACGACCAGATAAGAATGGCTTCCTATTCCTTTTCCAACATCAAATTTGTTGGTTCCCATTCGGGAGTAAGTATCGGAGCGGATGGGCCGTCTCAGATGGGTCTCGAGGATTTGGCAATGTTCAGGCCCATTCCGGACTGTGCGGTTATTCATCCCTGCGATGGCTATTCGACAGAGGCCTGTGTTGAATCCTTAGCCAGGCACAAGGGCCTTTCTTATTTAAGAACAACACGGCCCGCAACCCAACTTGTTTACAGCAAGGGAGATAAATTTCCTATAGGTGGGTCAAAGGTTCTCAAAAAAAACAGAAACGATGCAGTTGTGGTTATTGCAGCTGGACTAACTGTCCATGAGGCATTGAAGGCTTATGACGAGTTGAAAAAGGAGAAAATTTTGATTCGTGTTATCGATGCCTATTCCATTCAACCGATTGATAAAGAAAACATCACAAGAGAAGTCACGCAAGCAGGGAAAAAGGTTGTTGTCGTTGAAGACCATTTTCAGAATGGCGGTCTTGGAGATGCTGTGGTAGGTGCACTAGGCGGGAAAGCGGAGATCATCCATCTTGCCATAAAGGAACTTCCTCGTTCCGGTACGCCAGAGGAACTGTTGGATAAATACGGGATAAATGCCAGGCATATTAAAATGGCTGTAAAAGAACTTATCGCCCGCTGAAGAAGTCTCGAAAGTTAACTTTGTGCAGGGTTGGCATAAGTGATAGAGAAGTGGACGGAAAAAAGGGGACAGGAAAAAAGGGGACAGAAAAAAGGGGACAGGCTACTTTTTTCTTAAAAAGTTGCCTGTCCCCTTTTTTCCCCCCTTTTTTCTTGTTGCAACAAGAGAATGAAAAGATTTAAAAAAAAATACTTAAAGCTTATCTTAGTTTTTGTCATAGTCCTTGGGATTTCTGGCTATCTTGCGGGTAAGTTCACACAACGTCAAAGGGAAAGCCTTCCTTTCCCAGAAAACGGGCTTGTGACAGCCGTCTACGATGGGGATACCATTAAGGTCAAATTCAAAAGCGGCCTTGAAAAAGTAATAAGGCTGATCGGTATAGATTCACCTGAAACAGATGCTGTAAGTGAAGAGATTAAATTTCATGCGTATATGGCCAAGAGATTTGCTTTTTTTTATCTTTACAGCAGGAAAATAAAGCTCTCCTATGATTGGGAGCTCGAGGATAAGTATAACAGGTTGCTGGCTTACATCTGGACGGAAAAAGAAGGTCTCTTTAATAAGTATATCCTTAGCGAAGGTTTTGCTGCAGTATTCTTGAATTTTCCTTTTAAATACAGAAAGGAATTTATCGAGGCCGAGAGAAAAGCCCGGAGGTCAGGGAAAGGATTGTGGAAGAGCGAGCCCTATCCATCCATTCCATCGCATGAGGCAATGCTTCATATTGGCAGACTTCTCTCTGTAGAATACAGGTGCGAAAAAGTGAGTGCCAGAGGAAAATTTATCTTCCTTCGTTCTTCAGGAGAATTTTCGACACTTATTCCCAAAACAAATATCTCTCTGTTTCCTGAACACAAATCGTTCGAAGGAAAAATCATATTAGTGAAAGGTTTTTTAGAGACGTATAAAGGAAAGCCGCAAATTGTTGCTTTTTTTCCCAGTCAAATAACCCGGATAAAAAGAGTAAGACAGTAATATGGAAGCAGGAAATCTCCTTTTTTATTTTTTTATTATTTTCACTTCCGCTAAAATTCTGGGGGAAATCTGTGTAAGGTTAAAAATGCCGTCATTGATCGGTGAGTTGATGGCCGGTGTGATTCTTGGAACTTATGTCTTAGGTATAATCGACTACTCAAACCATGTTTTGATGTCCTTTGCCGAGATAGGGGTGATTTTCCTCATGTTTCATGTAGGGCTGGAAATCCGCGTGAAAGATCTTTTTGCTGTTGGCCGAACCGCAGTTTTTGTCGGAATTCTAGGGATTTTATTTCCCTTGATTATGGGATTTGTGAGCATGATCTTACTTGGCTACAACAATATCGAGAGCCTGTTCATAGCTACAGCGATACTGGCTACGAGCGTTGGAATTTCAGTCAAGGTCTTACAGGATCTGGGATTGATCAAGCACAAGGTCGCTTACATCGTTCTGGGAGCAGCCGTATTGGATGATATACTTGCCCTGATTGTTCTTGCCCTGGTTAAAGGTCTGGCAAGAGGGGAATTCCATACACTCGAATTTTCCCTCTTGGTCGCGGAATCCATAGTATTTGTGGGATTCTTGACTCTCTGGGGACCGAGACTGGCCAAAAAAACGCGTCGCTGGATTGAAAAGTTAAATATGCCTGAAGGGCCCTTTGTTATCTCTGTAATCCTCTGTTTGGGTCTGGCATTACTAGCTGATGTGATCGGCCTTGCGGCCATAATCGGGGCTTTTATGGCAGGAATAATGATCGATGAGCTGGCCGGAGTCTATGACCTGGAAAAAAAAGTTCAATACGTCACAGAATTCCTTCTTCCTTTCTTTTTTGTAATGATGGGAGCCCATCTTGATCCTCTTGTTTTCTTAAATCCACGTTTACTCTTTTTGACTTTGCTGGTTACTGCAGTTGCCGTATTGAGCAAGATATTCGGTTCTGCTCTAGCCTGCTGGAAAGAAGACTGGAAAGTCAGAATACAGACAGGAGTTTGTATGGTTCCGCGCGGAGAGGTAGGAATCATAGTCGGGCTCGTTGGTATTTCTTCACGCATCATTACTCAGGAGATATATTCTGTTGTCCTGGGGATGTCTCTTCTGACAACGCTCATTACTCCTCCTCTCATTCTCGTTGCTTTTAAAAAGAAAGGGCATAAAAAAAAGGAATAAAGTTTTTCCCTGTCCCTTTTTTCCACAACTCATTTAAATTTGACATGAGGTGGCTCTTGGTTTATAACACCTTATACTTGAATTTAGCAAAACAAAGAAAAACTTCTTTAGAAGAGGGAGGTTTATTTATGAAAAGAATAAATGCCTGGATAATTGTTTTTATGACTTTTGCTTTTTTCTGCAGTTTCTTGAGTTTTTATGTATGGAGTGCCCCTCAATCACCAGGGAAAAAAGCTGGTTTCGATCAGAATCTCTATAAAGCTATGAGGTGGCGATGTATCGGGCCTTACAGGGGAGGCCGTGTGACTGCTGTTACCGGTGTTTCGAGCCAGCCCCATACATATTACTTCGGAGCATGCGGAGGAGGAATCTGGAAAACAGAGGATGGAGGATTGAGCTGGAGACCTGTCTCCGATCGTTTTTTTAAGACTGGATCTGTGGGAGCCGTTGCCGTATCGGAATGGGACCCAAATGTTGTCTACGCTGGAATGGGGGAGGTACCGATGAGAGGCAATGTTTCTCATGGAGACGGAGTGTATAAATCCACTAATGCCGGCAGAACATGGAAGCACATTGGTTTGAAGGATACCAGTCAGATTTCGAGGATACGCATTCATCCTCGTAATCCAGATCTTGTATATATTGCAGCCCTCGGTCATGTATACGGACCCAATGAAGAAAGAGGCGTATTCCGGAGTAAAGACGGCGGTGAGACATGGGAGAAGATTCTTTATCGCAACGAGAAAACAGGAGCCATTGACCTGATTCTTGATCCCTCAAATCCGAGAGTTATCTATGCTGCACTCTGGGAGTTCTATCGTACTCCATACGGTCTCTCCAGCGGAGGACCTGGAAGTGGCCTTTTCAAATCCATCGATGGTGGGGATACCTGGACTGAGATTTCACGAAACATAGGACTGCCCGGGGGAATGCTGGGCAAAATCGGTGTCACTGTTTCGCCTGCGGAGCCTGATCGTGTGTGGGCCATTATCGAGGCAAAAGATGGCGGAGTTTTTCGTTCTGACGACGGAGGTGAGACATGGCGCAATATGAATGAGGAGCGTCGCCTGCGCCAGCGTGCCTTCTACTACACCAGGATTTATGCTGATCCGGAGGATGCAGACACCGTCTATGTGCTTAACACCGGACTCTACCGCTCTACGGATGGGGGGAGAACCTATACGACTATCCGTGTTCCCCATGGAGACAACCATGATTTATGGATCGATCCTGAAGATTCGAAACGGATGATAAATGCGAACGATGGCGGTGCCAATGTTTCTAATAATGGAGGGCGATCCTGGACAGCCCAGGATAACCAGCCTACAGCTCAGTTTTACCATGTTACCACAGATAATAACTTTCCTTACTGGATCTACGGAGCCCAACAGGATAATTCCACAGTTCGGATTGCCAGCCGAACCGCAGGCGCTGGCATAGACAAGCCCGACTGGCACTCTGTTGGCGGTGGAGAGAGCGGCCATATTGCACCCCGGCATGATAATCCAGATATCGTCTATGCGGGAAGCTACGGTGGACTGATTACCCGCTGGAACTACAAAACTCGTCAGCAACGAATCATAACAGCCTGGCCGGAAAATCCTATGGGTTGGGGGGCAGCTGCGCTGAAATACCGCTTCCAGTGGACATCTCCTATCCTGGTCTCCCGTTTTGATTCGAATGTTCTTTACCATGCAGCTCAGGTCCTTTTCAAAACAACCAACGAAGGACAGAGCTGGAAGATCATCAGCCCCGACCTTACTACAAATGACAAGGAAAAGCAGAAATCCTCTGGAGGCCCGATAACCAAGGACAACACAAGCGTCGAATACTACTGCACGATATTTGCCCTGGCAGAGTCATTCCACAATCCCAACATCCTCTGGGTTGGGACAGATGACGGCTTGGTCAGCATAACAAAGAATGGCGGAAGGAACTGGGATAATATCACTCCGGAAAGCATGCCGAAATGGAGCCTGATCAGTATGATTGAGCTATCAGTCTTTGATCCAGCTGTAGCCTACATAGCAGTTGACTGCCATGAGATTGACGACTTCAAGCCTTACATTTACAAGACAGGAAATTACGGTAAATCCTGGAAAAAGATTACAAACGGACTTCCCCTCAGCACTTTTGTTCGTGTCATTCGTGAAGATCCTAAAAGGAAAGGGCTTCTGTATGCGGGAACAGAGACAGGGGTGTTTATTTCTTTTGATGATGGCACAAACTGGCAGCCTTTACAGCTAAACCTTCCCGTCGTTCCCATTCATGATATGGTTGTTAAGGAGGACGACCTTGTTGTTGCCACCCATGGCCGGAGTTTCTGGATTCTTGATGATCTGACACCGCTGCATCAGACCACTGATGAGGTGGCTGAGTTAGATGTTTTTCTCTTTAAGCCGCGTGGCGCTTACCGCATGAGGGGATATGGATGGCCAAGGCCAAATGTTGGACAGAATCCTCCTAGTGATTCTGTCATATACTATTACTTGAAGGAAAAGCCCGAAGAGCCGGTGACACTCGAATTTATAGATTCCGGCGGCAATACTATCCGAAAACTCTCAAGCAGGAGAATGGAAGAGCAAGAAAGGAGGGGTCTCTCCTTGCGTATCCCAGCAAGGCCGGGGATGAATCGCTTCATCTGGAACATGCGTTATCCCGATGCAGAGAGGGTTCCCCGAGCTATTCTCTGGGGTGGTACGCTTAGCGGCCCTGTTGCAGTGCCGGGGATTTATAAGGTTAAGCTTACAGTTGGTGAGCAATCACAGACTCAAAGCTGGGAGTGGAAGAAAGATCCCCGTATCTTGACCACTCAAGAAAATTTCCAGGAACAGTTCGATTTTCTGATTAGAATCAGGGATAAAATAACAGAAGTCAACCGGGCTATTAATCTCCTGCGTGATGTTAAAAAACAGATAGATTCACTCTCTATAAAGATAAAAGAACATAAAAAGAGCAAAGAAGTGATTGAAGCCGCAAAGAAAATCAAGGGAAAGCTTACCTCGGTGGAGGATGTGCTCATCCAGTCGAAATCAAAAAGCGGGCAAGACCCTCTAAATTACCCGATCATGCTGGATAATAAGATTGCAGCCTTGGCCTCGATAGTATCGAGTGCGGACGCTCGCCCAACAAAACAGTCTTATGAGGTCTTTAGGGAATTGTCCGCAAAAGCTGATATGCAGCTCTCGAAGCTGAAAGATATCATGGAACATGACATTCCTGATTTTAACAAGATGGTCAAAAAAGCCAGTATTCCAGTGATAATAATTAAATAAGCTAGGAGAAGCTCATAGCTCATCGCTACCGTCATTCCCGCGGAAGCGGGAATCCAGAGCTCATGGTAAGAAAAATGTCCATTGTGAGGAGCGTAGCGACGCGGCAATCTCACTATTTATGAAAATGTGAAGGAATTATGAACCATGTATAAAAAGATTACCACAGGCATAAAGGAGAGAGTAGAAAAAATTGTTGGCCAGGGTAATGTTATTTTTGATCCGGAAATGATGCTCAATTACAGCCATGATGAATTTTCGCTTTCAGAAATTGCCCGGATGCCTGAGCTGGTTGTAAAACCAAAGAAAACCGAAGAGATTCAGGAGATTATGCACCTGGCAAATGAAGAGATGATTCCGGTTACCCCTCGTGGAGGAGCGACAGGACTCTGTGGAGGATGTGTGCCTTTCTGCGGTGGAATGGTCCTTTCACTCGAGAACATGAATCAGATCATTGAAATCGACCTAAATAATCAGATGGCAGTTGTTGAAGCAGGAGTGCTCTTATCTGATTTTTATAGCGCCGTCGAGGAAGCAGGGCTTTTCTTTCATCCCCATCCAGGCGAGGAGAGCGCGATGATAGGAGGCCTCATTGCCACCAATGCAGGAGGGAGCAGAGCTGTTAAATATGGGGTAATCCGCAATCATGTGAGAGGGCTCAAAGTGGTGTTGCCCATGGGATCTGTCATCTATCCTGGAGGAAAGCTGATGAAGAGCAGCACAGGATACAATCTGCTCAACTTATTCATCGGCTCTGAGGGAACGCTTGGCATAATCACCCAAGCCACGATTCAGCTCATGCCCCCATCTCAAGTGACGAGGTCTCTTATCATTCCCTATGATGAACTGGAGAGTGCGATAGAAACCGTACCTCTTTTGATGAGGCGAAAAATATTACCCATGGCTGTGGAGTTTATCGAGCGGGAAGTGATTCAGATAGCTGAAGATTTTCTGAGGGAAAAATGGCCTTGTTCCCAGGGGAAGACATATCTTTTAATCATTCTTGATGCCTCGAGCAAGGAAGAAATTGACAGCCTTTCTGAAAGGGTTGCCGGGATTTGTTTGGAAAATGGAGCACTTGATGTTTTTGTCGCAGACAGTCCGGAAAAGCAAAGACAGGTCCTGGACATCCGGAGCAAAATCTATGAGGCCTTGAAAGCCAATGTGGTTGAAATCCTCGATATTGCTGTTCCCCGGGCAGAGATTGCCGCTCATGTGAAAAAAGTGTACGAGGTCTCTCTCAAGTACGGAATCTGGCTTCCAACCTATGGCCATGCAGCGGATGGAAATGTCCACACACATATCATGAAAGCACGCCTTGAGAAGGGAAACATCATCCCTCTTGCTGAGAAAGAGTGGAGAGAGAAGACTGATAAAGTCCGTGAAGAGCTGTACCAGGATTGCATGAACAGGGGAGGTGTTATTTCAGGCGAACACGGAATCGGGATAGTTAAAAAGCCCTATCTTCTCTATGCTCTGGGGGAAGATGAGATTCGACTCATGAAAGGCATAAAGCAGCTCTTTGATCCCAATCACATTCTTAATCCGGGAAAAATTTTTGATTAAAAAAACAGTATTATCCCTGAGAATTAACCTGGATTATTCACGAGTCGAGGTTGCTACAGATGCGAGGCGTCGGCCCATGAAGCTGTGGTAGGCCACCGCGAATGGGTCGCAACGAAGCAGATGTGGTAAGAT
>JAGLWV010000042.1 GCA_023133225.1 Candidatus Aminicenantota bacterium
AACAACATCTGTTTTAGTTTCTTTAAGGATATCAACGACATCTGATGTGCTTCCCGGGGCTTTTTCTATAATCTCTGAAAGGTATTTTCCGAGGCCATCGTGGGTCATTCCCCGCTCAACTTTGACATTGAGATGTGGAACATCTGAGAATTTTGTTGTGTTGTTAGGAGGAATGAAAATAGCTTTGCTTAGATCTTTACCCACCTTGTTTTTATCGATATCAAAAGCAGCTACAAATTCAATGTCTCGAATATGGTAGCCGCCGAGATTAACATGCATGACTCCCGGAATAAAATCCGATCCCTTTGTATTTTTATAATATTCTACACCTTGAACTAAAGAAGAAGCGCAATTGCCTACGCCAATTATGGTAACTCTAATTTTGCTCATTAATTTATACCTCTTTCCCGATTTCTCTTAAGGCTTGCCGGGAATTTATTCTATTCTTCTTAAGATTGATTTTTCTTATTCGATAGCCTTACGATGATTGATATTCATGTCTCAATACAAACAATCTTCTTATCGATTCAGCATTGGCTACTATGGCTAATATTATTAATGCGGCAAAAAGTTGGTTCGAAACAGCCCCGATGAATATAATAAGTAGTCGAATCTCCCGTCCAATCCTGATTGTTCTCTTCTTGATAAAGGCCTTTTTGATTAAAAACTTATCATACTCCAAAGCTGTATAGCTGTTCATGAAGGCCCCTATAAGAGCAAAGAACCCCACCAGCCAGACCCAGGCTGTCTCTATCGAACGAAAGCAAGCAAAAGTAGCGCCTAAAATAATCAAAGCATCACCATATCTATCGAGAACCCGATCAAAAAATTCGCCGAATTTGCTTTCTTTAAACTTCAGGCGGGCAATCTCTCCATCACAGAGGTCAAGGATCCAGGAAAGTTGAGCTATAAACGCTCCTATCACAATTTTAAGATATCCCCCCTGAAAAAAGAACAATCCCGATAGTGCAGCCAGGAAAAAGCTAATCAGAGTTAAATGATTAGGCTCGATATTGAAACGACTCAATTTTAAAGAAATCCAAATAGAAATCTTACGATAAAATTTTCTGGGAATTGTGTCATCTTCCGGCTTTTTCAATTGCTTAATTAATATCTTCTTTGCCTGCTGGAAGGATTCTTTGCCATTCACATTTATCCATAAATTGTCGCCGATATCGAATGTCTTCAGTTTTCCTCTGGTGGAGAGCATTTCATTAGCAGCTAAAAGCGAATATTTCTCCTGGGAAATACTTTCTTCCAATGCATTAAAAATAGCCGGAGAACAGAGGAAGATTCCAGTACCAACAGCATTGAAACGATCAAGACCTCTGCCAATTTTTTTGACTTTCTTGTTTTCTGTCCACACTTTTGTTGCGTCATCGCTGTTGAAGTGATAACCGTTAATTTTACGATCCACGCACAAAATACAGCTATCCCTTTCAGGTTCAATTTGCTGAAGATTTCTTAGAATCGAATCATCAAAGAGGTGGTCTGACATCAAAAGGATGAAGTTCTCCTTAAGAAAACCTTTGCCTTTGTAAACAGAGCTGCCATTGCCTTTTTCCCATTCGGGGTTGAAAATATAGTCCACATGGACGCCATATCTATCACCACTCCCAATTTTTTTCATAATTTGGTCGGCTTTATAACCAACCACAATTTTAAACCTGGTAATTCCGGCTAACTTAGCTCTCAGGATTATGCGTTCGATGAGGCTGACTCCAAAAATTGGAATCAAGGGTTTTGGGGAAAAGTTATGATTTAATCTGTTTTCTCTTCCAGCAGCAATGATAAGCGCCTCCATCCCGTATCAAACTCCTTTCAGGTATATTTTTAATCCCTTGCATGGCGATGGCTTCTGCAAAGGCTAACACTCAGTGATATTAAAACTTTTGGCCTATTCTTGTTCCATTAATAACTTTAATACATTTTTTCTCTTCACGAAAATTAAGATGGTCAATAAAAAGAAGGTACAGTCAGAAGAAATTAATTTTCTTGTTTTTTATTGAGGTTTAAATTTGCTTCTTTTCTACGCATTCGCTTCTAAGTAAGATAGACTGAAATTGTCACTTTTTAGGAAAATGAATAACCTTTTGCTTCATACTATAGATTTTTCAAGAGAATGTCAACAGAACTGCCGACATTACTCCAAATTGGCGCCGCAATTTACTTATGAAAGAGAAAAAGGCTACGAAAACTTCACCCCTCCTCTGTCATTCACACTCCTCCTTGTCATTCCTCCTTATTGTCATTCCCGCGGAAGCGGGAATCCAGGGGAATCTAGAAATATGAAAAAGTTTTACGATTATATCCTTGGATTGATTTAAATAAAAACATATGTGAATAGTCATGGATTCCCGCTTCCGCGGGAATGACATTTTTAAAAAAAACATTCATTTTTTCAACTCATTGGGAGATAAGCCTGATTTTTTAAGTTATTAAAAAGAGTTAACGATGTTATGATATTCAACAAATACTTACTAAAATTGGAGGTCAGAATGAAGAAAAAAAGAATTATTTTTTTCCTTCCCCTGTTTCTTTTTCTTTATTTTGTGTTTTCTTATCCTAGTAAACTCACTGTGGAGAATCTTCTTGAGGAAATGTTCTCTGTTCCCTCTCCCACGGGATATGAAGAGCCGATGGTCGAGAAAATTATCAAGTTGCTGCCCCAGGAATACACCACAGAAAGGGATAATATGGGCAGCCTTTATCTTCATTTAGGAAAGAGAGAGCCGCAACTGACTCTTTTATCCGGGATGGATGAGATCGGCTACGTTGTCAGTGGATTGAATCCTGAAGGATATCTGCTGCTGGACAGGGTTGTGCCGTCCCCTCATCCGCTTTTCGATTCCTACCATCTAGGCCACCCGATGGTTGTCTGGACAGAAAAAGGTGCTTTACCAGGAGTTCTGGCTATACCCTCTGTTCATATCCTCTCAAGAGAGAGAAGACAGGAATTGCAGCAGTTTTCTCTGGACAGTGCCTATATTGATATTGGAGCCAGTTCAGAGAAAGAGGCGAAAATGAGGGGAGTGAGGATTCTGGATGCGGTCACTGCATGGCCGGAACTTTCCCGGCTTGCCGGTGAGAAAAGAGCCGGTTTTTCCCTTGGAAACAAAACGTGTTGCGCCCTTCTTTTGTCATTGGCCCGTGAGCTCGATGAGAAAAAGATATCTCAAAAAACAACTTTTGTCTGGATGGCTCAGACCAAATTCCTAGCTCGCGCCTCAAGGCCCAGACCAGCAATGGGAGCATTGAGAGTGAAGAGGAAACTCAACCCTGAGCTGGTTCTCATCATTGATGTTGTTCCCGTTGAAGGAGGCGGCGAAACTGGGATATTGCTTGGAAAAGGGCCGGTCCTTGTTTATCCAAAAAAAGAGAAGGCAGGGCTCAAGAAGAGAATCGAAGGCATCGCTAAAAGAGAAGGGATATCTCTCCAGTATTACCCTGAATTTGGGTCAAGCCTTATGAATCCTTTTTTATCGGGAAGCGGAGAAGTCTTGACGCTTGCGTTGCCCATAAAATATTCATCGACGCCGGTGGAAGTTGTCGATTTCAAGGATGTTAGAGCTTTAAAAAAGCTGCTTTCCATCTTAGTTGAGTGAAGGAGTGAGATGATGGATAAAAAGAGCTTAGTTTTAGTCTTATTTCTGGTTTTGTGTCTGCCGTTAACTGGAGGGAAAAAAGCGGAACCTCTTTCTTCATGGGAGCTTCTCAAAAAGATGGTTTTTATTCCAGGAGTATCCGGATACGAGGGCAAAGTGGCTGGTTTTATCCAGTCTCTTTTTCCTTCAGGACTAAAGCCACAAAGGGATGACATGGACAATGTCTGGTTTTCTGCGGGAGAGGGACGCCCTCATCTGCTTTTTGTTGCCCATACAGATGAGATCGGATTGGTTGTGGAGAAGATCACTCCCGATGGTACCCTTAAAGTCAGAGGAAGAGGAGGTTTTCTTTCTCAGATGTATGAGGGCAGGCCGGTTAATATTTACACAGATAATGGTCCTGTTGAAGGAATCGTTTCACCACGGCCTGGATATAATAAGCGGAAGCAAAGCCCCGCTTCCTTCAGGACGAATGACATAGAGATCTATCTCGGCGTGTCTTCTGAGAAAGATGCAAGGAGTCTTGGAGTCCAGGAGGGAGACCAGATTACCATTAGAAAGAAAATAGTGGAACTTACTCCTGATATCATAGCCACAAGGGCAGTTGATGATCGAGCAGGGTGCGCTGCACTTCTAGCAGCTGCTTCGCAGATAGATTGGAAGAAGATTAAAGGGAAAACAGTCACTTTTGCCTGGGATGTGCAGGAGGAAATCGGTCTGATCGGGGCTTCACGTCTGGCACGGACTCTTAAGCCGGATTATGTCTTTGCTGTGGATACTTTTGTCTCTTCCGATGCGCCTCTTGACTCAAAGAGATTTGCGAAACTTCCCCTGGGAAAAGGAGCTGTTCTTCGGGCCATTGACAGCAGCAACATTACACCCCGGGCCGAGCTGGAAAAAGTGATAAAGGTTGCGCGGGATAACAACATTCCTTTTCAATTGGGGAATACGAGGGGTGGAAACGACGGTTCTGTCTTTATTCCTGGTGGAGCAGTGGATATTCCTCTCTCCTGGCCTGGCGTATATTCCCATTCGTTTATCGAAAAAATTCACCGTTATGACCTTGAATCCTTGACTAAACTCATCGTGGCCATTGTCAGGGATTGGTAACTTAAGCTCTAAAATTGTGCTTGACCTTTTTACTTCAAATATGTACTTTCTGTTTAATTCATTTCTTCTTATTGTCTTTTAAAGAACAAAGGAGCTAGATATGAATGAAGAAGTCAAAAAGAAAAATATCCTGTTCACATTTCCGCGCACATTCTGGACGGCCAATATGATGGAATTTTTCGAGCGCGCGGCTTATTACGGCTTGAATTCTGTTCTGGCTGTTTATCTGGCCGACGAGCTTTTTTTCGAGAAGCAGTCTATCGGGCTCCTTCAGGGATTTGTTTACGCCTTAACGTATATCCTTCCTATCGCAGGAGGTGCTCTGGCCGACCGTCTGGGCTACCGGAAGATGCTGCTTATGGCTTTTTCCCTGTTGACAATAGGCTATTTTGCTGCTGGCAATTTTGATGCATACGGGCTGATATTTCTTTTTCTCTTGATCATGGCTACTGGAAGTGGATTGTTTAAACCGATTATAACTGGAACAGTTGCCAGAACGACCACTAAGGAGAACAGCGGGTTTGGATTCGGCGTTTACTACTGGAGTATCAATTTGGGAGCTTTCCTTGCTCCTTTTTGGGTCAGTTATGTCAAAGGATTTAGCTGGCGCTACGTTTTTTTCTCTTCTGCTGTCTGGTGTTTTTTAATGCTTCTGCCTACGTTTTTTATTTATAAGGACCCGGAAAAACCAGAAAGCACGAAGCCCCTCCGGCAGGTGATGAAGGAGGCGCTTCTTGTTTTGAGTAATTCACGCTTTATGCTTCTGATCGTCGTCTATTCCTGCTTCTGGATTCTTTATTTTCAGATGTTCGGTTCTATTCTTTGGTATCTGCGTGATTTTATTCACCGTGCCCCTGTTGACAAATTCATGCAGAAAATTTTCTTGCTCAAACCTTTTAAATTTGATGCCGAGTTTGTCACTATCATCAATGCCGGGACTATCGTCTTGCTTGTCATATTGATCAGCCGGATCACAACAAAGATGAAAGCCTTCCCGGTCATGGCTACTGGAATAATCATCGGGTCAGGTGGATTTTTAGTCCTGGCCTTCACCCGGAGTGCCTGGATGTTTATTCTTGGCATTGCTGTTTTTTCGATCGGAGAGATGACTGCCCATCCCAAGTACTACAGCTACGTTGGGCTGGTTGCCCCAAAAGACAAAAAGGCGGTTTACATGGGCTATGCCTTTCTCTACGGTGTTTTCGGTAGCTTGATCGGAAGCAATCTTGGTGCTGGACTCTACGAAAAGATCCTCGATCCTGTGGTACCTTCTCCTGAGGCAGTCAAGGCAGGTATTCCTCTAACTCCGGAAACAATAAGCCAGGTGAAATTTTTCTGGCTGATCTTCGCCGTTCTTGGCGTTTTCTGTTTGATAGGAATGCTCCTTTACAATCGATTCTTCTCGGAAGATACACCGGAGACAAATCGCCGGGCCTGGAAGATCATGTTGGGAATTTATGGAGTTAGTGCCGCAGCAGGAATTTTCTTTTTCATCTACTCTCTTTTCTTCACACTGCAGATCCAGTGGAAAACTTTGGTTCAGGCATTGATAATGCTTGCCTTTGGAGGATGGGGAATTATGATTAGCTTGAAGAAGAAACCATGAAATCTCTTACTGAGCATTTGGTTTTTACTACGGAAAGAAGGCGAGAATTTATCAATATTACCGCAGAAGTGGAAGCTCTAGTCAAGCAAAGCGGAGTGAGAGAGGGATTCTGTCTTGTCAATGCTATGCACATCACAGCCAGCGTTTTCATCAATGATGATGAGAGTGGATTGCATGCGGATTTTGAAGAGTGGTTGGAAAAATTCGCTCCTCATGAACCGGTATCACACTACAGGCACAACCAGACCGGAGAAGACAATGCTGATGCGCATTTGAAAAGAACGATAATGGGGAGGGAAGTTGTCGTGGCGATAACAGGAGGAAAGCTGGATTTTGGTCCCTGGGAGCAGATTTTCTATGGTGAGTTTGACGGACGAAGAGGGAAGAGAGTTCTGGTCAAAATCATCGGTGAATAAGATTTATGCACATCAAATAAAGACAAAAAAAGGGGACTAAAAAAGTAAAAAAGGGGACAGGCTACTTTTTTCCTAAAAAGTTGCCTGTCCCCTTTTTTTATCCCCTTTTTTAAACAAAAAGTGAGACATCAGCCTGTTGTGCCTGTTCGAGAAAAGTCGCAACTCCGACGCATTGTGCCACTTCGTCAATCATCTTTTCCTTGGGAATCTCCATAACCGCCATGCTCATCTGGCATCCGTAGAGCTTGACGCCAAGGTCAATGGCTGTTTGCCTCATTTCTGCGAGCGATGGAACGCGCTTGGCCTTCATCATCTTCTTGAACATCCAGCGTCCGACACCTCCAAAGCTCATTTTGCTGGGCGTTGCACGGTTAATGTCTCCTCCATAAAAGAGGCCGAACAAGCGCCCCAATAAGCTTTTGCCCGTTCTGGCCTTTTTCTTGAGTGCCCGTAATCCCCAGAAAGTGAAAAACATGGTGACCTCCATGTTTGAAGCAGCCGCTCCTGTAGCAATGGAGAAAGCTGCAAACAATTTATCCAGATCTCCACTGAAAACAACCAGAGCCAGTTTTTTTCTTTTTTCTTCTTTCATTTTATTTCCGGATAGAGAAGGGCATTGAGCAGGAATTTATACGTGCCGTGGGATTGAGCGCGGAACTGGCAGCGGATGCCGATAAGAACAATGTGTCCTTTCTTGTACCTGGTATCAACCACAGCAGCTTTACGGGTGATAACATCCTCTCCCAGGAGCCATCCGCTCAGGAGTAAGTCTTCTTCGGGAAAACTCGCTACGACTTTTCTATCCCATTCTGCTGAGGGAATCCGTGTGCTCAGAGCAATACTTCGTGAGAACATGGCCGCTGCCTCCTTGGGCATCCCATAGCCGATTGGAGATTCATTATCGACTTTGATCTTTAAAAGAGAGGTGGGACAAAAGAATGTACTGCGGGCAACTCCTTCCAGGGCATTTCGTGCTGGAGACTTGAACTCCTTGAATACAAGGTTGCAGGCATCGTTGAGCGTGACAAGGATACCCCCTTTTTCAACAAATGCCTTCAGTGCTTCCACTCCTTCTTTCCCGATTCCCCCCTCATACTCCGGGGGCATTTCCGTGTAATAGCGTCCATAGCGTGAAGTGGGGCTTGGCTTTCCCATCTTTATTATGTCTGTGCTTTCACTGGCAAAGACGATCACATCATATTTTGCCTTCAAGTCGATTTTCTTTTTCTTCTTTGCTTTTTTCCCTTTCTCTGTTCCCGTGAAATCCTTATTGCGCATTGTTGTGTAAGGGACTTCCAGGTCGTCAAAAACATATCTGGTCCAGCCCTCGTCCATGTTGGACCTCCAGGATCGATAAAGGCCGATTCTGTGATGTTTTAAGGGATTTTTTGGGATTTCAGAAATATTATCAACCTCGAAGACTTTAATGTTCCATTTTTTAAGAAGGGCGGGGAGAGCTCTTTGCACATCTTTAGTGTTCTTGACGATGAAACTTCCAGCCGCTGCCTTGAATATTTCTCTTTTTATTTTTTCCTTGGAACGGTATACCTCCGCTTTGTTTTTGAGTAGGGAAAAGGCTATGGTGTAAGAGGCGTTCATCCGGGAATCGAGAATGACATATGAGGCGGATTCCTTTGGGGGCGAAATGGAAGGGGAGGAGATTTTTTCCAGTTTTTCAAGTTTTGTTTCAAAGGCGTGCTCAATGCGGTCGCAGGTGACTCCCATCTGCAGGGGGAGGGTCCAGCCTGCATTGTCGTAAGGAGGAACGGGAGGTCCGCCTGGATATTGGCGGATGTTCGGATATTTTTGTTTTTCAAGAAGAGCCTGAGCATAAGGCTTATAAGGCTGGGACATCTTGACGACATAGGAGCCGGCCGGATAGAGTTTGCTGTCAGCCGTGAAATCTTCTTTGGCTTGATGGACTTCTACACCACCATACATGAGGATGTCAAGCATTCGGAGTGTTGTCGGGTAATCACGCTGTTTACTGGGGATGATAAAGGCAAAAGGTTCATTTTTTTCTCTTATCTCTATGGAGTTTTTATACATCTTGTAAAAGTTGTACAGGAAATCTTCTCGGTGAAGAGATGCGGTTTTTATCAAGCTCAGAGAAAGAGTAAGCTCATAATCAACAAGATCCCTTAACCTCCACCAGCCTCCAGGCCAGGGATCCGGGAAATTCATTCGTTTTTCATAGTAAGACTGGGGAACTTCTGTTGGGTCGATGTATATGGGACTTGCCACTCGGACAGAAGCCATTTCACTGAGGAGACCGACGACATTGTGGAGCCAGGAGGTGTCGTCGCAGGCACCGATCCACCATCCGGTATAGCTTCTTCCGTGGACAACTCCTTTGAAACCATTCTTTTGAAGGTCATAGGCCATGCTTGATCCGCAGAGGTTGACACTTCTCCAGAGGAGAGGCTGGACATTGGGAACAGGTGGATCCATAAAAGGAGGGATGAAAAGCCGGGCTCCGGTGGAGCCCATCTGGTGCTCATCGAGGTGAATCTGGGGGAGCCAGTCATGGTAGAGGACTTTGGAGACAGCCCTGGTTTCAGAAAGATTGAACATGAACCAATCGCGGTTGTTGTCGTGACCGGCATAATCATGATAGAGCCACGGCATCCGGCCTCCTTCGTATTTGGTGCCCACATATTTTCGGTACCAATCGGTCACCATTTGTTGGCCGTCAGGGTTTGATGTTGGAATAAGAAGAAATATGACATCATTGAGGACTTTTTTTGCATCAAAAGGAGTATCGCCTGTGGCCAATTTATAGGCGAGTTCCATAGCCATTTGCGTGGAAGCGATTTCTGTGGCGTGGACGTTGCATGATATAAGGAGGATCACTTTGCCAGTCTTCGAAAGTCTCCTGGCTTCTTCAGGAGAAAGTGTTCTGGGGTCTCTGAGTTTTCTCACAATTTCCCTGAAAGTATCCAGCTTGCCCATGTTTTCTTCAGCTGTGATAATGGCCATGATAATCGGCTTTCCCCGGGTGGATGTTCCGATATTCACGACCTTGATTCTGGGAGATTCCTTGTCGAGCTTTTTGAAATAGGCCTGCATTTGATTGTAGTCAGCCAGCTTGCGGTCAGCACCGGCTTTAAAGCCTAAAAAATCTTCAGGGGATGTCTGAGCTGTCAGGAAATAGGGCAGGAGGGATAATAAAAGGAAACAGGAAAATGCCGTTTTGATTTTTTTATATCTTGTCATCTAAACCTCCTTAGTCTTGAATAAATTTTATCTATCACTTGCTTTACTACCTGTCAAGGAGAAAAGCCAGAAAGGAGGAATGAAGAGAAATTCTTCTCAGGAAATTCATTTGGTGCCCTCTAATTAAAAAACCAGGTACTCATTATTACGATTTTATTTATTCTTGACAAAGGGAGAAGATAAAGTTAGGATTTTTTTTTCGGAAGTACAGGTTCATGCAGGTTTTCTAAGAGCGGGAGGTCGAAGAGAGTACGAAATAAATGGACCGTGCTAGATGGGGAGCTAGCGGTGCCCTGTAACCTACAATCCGCTATAGTAGGATTGAATCCCTTGCCGAGGCTACACTTTGTCTGGCCAGTGTTTTTGTAAGTGGTGTTGACGGTTTGGGCCCTTCGCAAAGAGCTCTCTGCGAATCCCGTCAGGACCGGGAGGTAGCAGCGGTAACAGAGTAGTCTCTTGTGCGGGGATTAGCCTTGCCAGAGCTAACTGCAGAGATAACGCAGGGAAAGGATGGTCGGAGCAAGGTGCACGGTCTTACCCCAGTAATAGATGAGCTTCCTTTATTTTCTTCTGCACGGCTACTCTATAAGAACACACTCTCTCACACTCACCGCAGTTCTGGCAGAAGGCAGCGGTCTGCGATGGTTTGAGCCGGGAATAAGCCTGTCTTGCCAGACTGATTTTTCCGTAACTTTCATGATAAGCAAGATAGCGGAGAATGGAGGTAGTCTTTAATTGGGAAGGGCATTTTGCTTGACAGGAACCGCACATGTGGCAGTAGTCCTTTGAATTATCTGCGACATAACGAAAAAGATTCTTTCTTTCCATCTCTGAAAGGGAATGTGCCTCCACGGCTAGATCTTCTTCCAATTGTTCAAAGGTCAGCATTTCTATGACCGCCGAGGCTATATTTTTGTTTTCCAGAACCCATTTGAGCATGGCCTGGTAAAGGGTTGTATTACCCGTTTTATATTTCTCCACATTCTGCCTTCTCCCTCCAATTTTGAGGGTCTTCATGGCGATAATTCCTACGTCCTTTGACTTTGCCAGTGCAATAAGTCGGCGGATTCCGCTTTGCCCGAGATAATCATCATAGACTTCATAATCTTTTTCCGTGTCGGTAATATCGAAGACATTATAACCGAGCTGAATCATATCGTATAAGCCTGAGTCGACCGCTTTTTTTACAACCTTATGGTGATTCGTATGGCAGGAAAGGCCCCGGAATCTGTATTTGCCTTGACTTTTTAACTTTTCAAATGCTCCGAGGAGTCGTTCATCGGTCAAGTGCTCCTCACTACTTGCTCCATGAATAAGGAGAACATCCATATAATCGGTTTGGAGTCTTCTGAGGCTGCCGTTTACAGAGTCGATGATGGATTTTTCACTCCAGTTTTTTCTTAAGTGAAATTTTGTGCCCACATAAAGCTTGTCTCTCCCCATTTCCTTAAAGAGCTGGCCTATCTGGCGTTCGCTGTTCCCATTCATGTAGTTGTGAGAAGTGTCGATATAGTTGACTCCTCTCTCGATGGCTTGATGGAGAATAGGCATAGCTGGAACCGGGCTACCTCCGAGTGAGATTTCGGAAATATTAAGATTCGTTCTTCCCAGCCGGCGGTAAAACATCTGACCTTTTTTTCTACGAAAACTTTGATTCTCTTTTCCTGACAATAGCCCTGCCGGGGCCAGGGATGCTGAAAAGGCACCAAGTGCAATACTCTGGATAAAGCGCCGTCTGCCTGGTAGTAAATCAAAAGCGTGTTCATTTTTTTTCATCCGACATCTCCTGGGGAATTGAGGTCGTTAACAATCCCAAATTTTTTAAGATAGCCTCCATCTCTTTCTTTCCCTTTTCATCCAGAGGAAGGAGGGGAGAGCGGGGAGGACCCCCGTAATACCCGAGCAAATCAAGAGCATATTTTAATCCCGGGATGCCGTGAGTTTGGATGATGGCTTTATTGAGTGGAATTAAATCGAGCTGAAGTTTTTGTGCTTCATCGAATTTTTTCTCTGAGTACAGTCTGTAAAGCTTAGCGCATTGAGCAGGAGCGACCACTGCCAGGCGGAGAATTCCACCACAGGCACCCATGAGCAGGCCCTGGAGAAATACGCTCCCAGCTCCCAGGATAAAACTGAATCCAGGCGCAAGATGCGGGATAACCTCTCCAAGGAAAGCCAGATTTCCTGAGCTGTCTTTAATCCCTTTTATATTAGAGTGGTGGGAGAGCTCGATTATAAGCTTGGGGCTGATAGTGATACCTGTAAGCTGGGGGATGTTATATATGAGCACAGGGACTTTGGATCGTTCGGCGATGGTGAGGTAGTGCTTTTTAAGCGCTTCATCGTCCATCCGGGATTTGTAATAAGAGGGTGTCCGGACAAGAACGGCGTCGATCTCGAGGCGAGCCATTCTATCTGTAAATTCGAGGGTGGCATGAGTGGATTCTCTGCCAGTCCCGACTATGACCTTTTTCTCTGGGGAAGCGGCTTCTTTAGTAGCGAGAACCAGCTTCTCTGATTCTTCATCCGAAAGAAAAACATTTTCTCCGGTCGTACCCAGGACGACATAGCCGGCAAGATCAAAAGAGTCATATTTTTGGATATTTTCTGTGAACTTTTCAGGAGCAATTCTATCTCCGAAGAAGGGAGTGGATAATGCAGCAAATGTTCCTTCGTAACTTTTTTGCATCTCAGTGTCTCCTTACGTTTTGGAAAAAATTTTCGCTAGATAGCTCTAAATACTCTCAATCTCCCTCAACTCTTTTTCACTCAGCCCGAAATAATGCCCGATTTCATGGAGGACAACCTCCTTGACTTTCTTTCTTATCTCCTCTTCTGTGGAACTGATGTTTTCTATGGATTTTTTGTAGATGACGATGACATCCGGAGGCAAATTCCCGTAGAAAGGGCCTCGATGTTTGAAAGGCACGCCATGGTAGTGCCCCAATATAGTACTTAAAGGTGTTGTTCCTGTTCGTTCATAGATTTCTCTCGGAGGTTTTTCTTCGATTATGAAGGCAAGGTTGTTGAGAAGATTTTTGAATTTTTTAGGGATTTGAGCCACTGCTTCTTCGACAAACTTTTCGAACCGTTCTTTTTCCATGGTGCGGTATGGCTGCTTTTGTCTTTTTCCTATTTTTCGATTCCTTCCCTTGCCTTGACTCCTTTCTTGTAATAATGCTTTTTTTCCTTCATTTCAGTAACCAGGTCCGCTTTTTTTATGAAAGAGGGCGGAGCGTATCTTCCTGTCAAAATGATTTCTACTCCCGCTGGCTTCTGGTCTAGAAATTCGATGATTTCTTTTTCTGATATGATGTTAAAGTAAACAGCTACGTTTATTTCATCGAGAATGATGATCCGGTATTTTTGGGAAAGCATGGCATTCAGGCATCTTTTAAGTCCTCTTTTACCCCTTTTAATGTCTTCTTCGTCTGGATTTTTTATCACATGGATAAAGCCTTTCCTGCCGAACTGTTCGAGAGTGATAAGGGGTGAGAGTTTTTTAACCGACAGAAGCTCACCGTACATCTGGCCTTTGAGAAATTGACCGATATAAACTTTGTATCCGTATCCGGCTGCTCGCAGAGCAAGGCCCAGGGCTGCGGTTGTTTTTCCTTTACCACTTCCAGTATAAATCTGAATGTAGCCTTTGAATTGCTTTTTTTCTTTCATGCTTTTTAACTATATTTTAATACTCACCCTGAGTCAATAAAGTATCTAAAAATGGGGACGGTTCTCTTTTATTGTTTTGTAAGCAGTGGATCTGAGGATCGAGAAGAGAGAGCCGCTTGAGCGAAAGCAGAGGTCTTATCACGTATTTGCCGGCTCTTTCTGCTTCTCTCTTAGTTGTGGTTCTGACTTGGTGGTGCAGGTTAAAACCTGTATGGTTGCTTCGTTTCAGCGAAATTCAGGTTGGGCAATTAGTAGACGATGTGGTGAACGAGTTCAAGAGTTTGATTTGGTCGAAAAACTTTTATAGAATTAAATCATCCACATCAAAGGAAAACAACAAAAGAAATGTTCACTATTTTTATCGAGGCGGGCTTTCTTCTTATCCGATGAAGATATTAATACACAGACGAAAAAGAATGCTTCTTCTCTTTTTGCTGGGTATCGGATTACCGAGCCTGCTCCTGGTGTATTTTGCATTTAGGGGTATTCAGAATGACCAGGCTTTAGTGGAAAAAAACAGGCTTAACGAACACCGCCGGATCGCAGAACTGATCACCAAATCGATCGATGAAAATATCTTTGAAGTTGAGCAAAAATTTCTGACGGCGATTGAGAATCGCCAAAATATTTCTCCACCTGCCCTTATCCGTTCCCTGGAAGATTTAAAAAGCGAGAATCCCTTAACAAATGAGGTCTTTTTTTTCGAAGACTTAGAAAAAATTCGTCTCCCTGCGGCAAAACTTCTTTATCTTCCCGATAGCAGCACCAAGTCCTATTCTGTTTCCTCACCAGCTCCTTCAGTGGTTAAAAAGATACAAACGGGACAGCAATTAGAATTTCAAAAGAAAAGATATCAAAGGGCTTTGGATAGCTATCAACAGGCTTTGGAGCAAGTCTCCGATCCTCAACTGAAGGGAGAATTGTTGAGTGCAGTTGCCAGAGTCCAAAAGAAATCTGATTATATCCAGGATGCCATAGAATCATACAAGACTCTTTCTCAGGATTTTAGTCAGGTGAGGATTGCTGAGGGAACACCATTGGGATTGGCGGCTCGCTTAGAACTCGGCTCTCTGTTCTGGATCATCAGTGATTCTTCAGGTTCCCTTAAAACATACATTGAGCTATACAAAGCTCTGATTCACAGAGAATGGATGTTGGAAGAGGCTAGATACAATTTTTTCTCCACGGCCATAAAAGCATCAATAGACGAAATCTTCTCAAAACCCTCATTACCCGTCCAAATGCAATCGTACAAGAGTTCTTATCAATTGCTAGAAAATGAAGAAAGAAGGCAAAGAAGCCTGACTGAAAAATTACTCGTATTCCAAGAAAATGCCATAACGGACTTACGGGCAAAAGCTGCTCCAAATTTGAGCGAACATTTCCAGCCAGCAAGGCGATTTTCGTTGGAGATAGGTAAGCATTCATATCTCGTTTCGTTGTTGGGCAAGCGCTTAACGGAAAGTGATCAAACGCATGAAATTTGGGGACTTTTGCTCGATACCGAATATCTCAGGGACTACCTTTTTCAGCGGGCTATGCAGCGCCATGTTCCCTCTGAAAAAACCGGATGGATTTTGAAAGGAAACGATAGTCAGATTATCTTAAGGCCAGAACAATTGCCTTCAGGGTCTGTTACCTTAAAGACAGATTTTGCCGGAAATTTTCCTCCCTGGCGTCTCGAGTTCTACCAGCAAGGTTCCCCTCTTTTGGAGACGTTCCTCACTTCCCAGAGAGGAATCTATTTTTATATGTTTCTTCTCATCGCTGGTATTCTTGTCTTCGGTCTAATCTTGACTATTCGTACTGTTTCCCGTGAACTCGAATTAGCCAAGATGAAATCTGATTTTGTTTCCACAATATCCCATGAGTTTAAGAGTCCGTTAACTTCAATCCGGCAGCTGGCAGAGATGCTTCAGGCAGGGCGTGTCCCCTCGGAAAAACGCCGCCGGAAGTACTATGATGTTCTTGTAGAACAGAGTGAAAGACTTTCTTTACTCACCGATAATGTATTAAATATTGCCAAATTGGAAGAAGGGAAGAAAGAATTTAAACTTGAGAAAATCGATATGGATGGATTATTGAAGGAAATAGTATCCACCATTCAAGAACAGGTGCGTCATAAAGGTTTTGTTATTCAGCTAAAATCAGAAAAATCCCTTCCTCCAGTCAAGGTGGACAGCGCCGCCATAACCCAGGCGGTTACTAATCTGTTAGATAATGCCATCAAATTTTCTGGAGAAAGTCGAGAAATCATTGTCAGATCATTTAAGGAGAACCAACATCTTGTTATCTCAGTAAAAGACTTTGGCTCAGGCGTCAGGAAGGATGAACTGGATAAAGTGTTTGAACGTTTTCACCGGGGAGGGGATGAGCTGACCCGAACGGTGAAGGGAAGCGGCTTAGGATTAACAATTGTTAAACAGATCGTGGAAGCTCATCACGGAAAAGTATCCGTTGAAAGTGAACCAGGAAGCGGGAGCACTTTCTCCATAAGAATTCCGCTTCAGTAAAGAGGGCATGAATGAAGAAAATTCTCATCATCGAAGATGAAGAAAGTATCTTGCTGGCCTTGGAGGACAACCTTGCACTTGAGGGATATGAAGTTTCCAGCGCCACAGATGGCGAGCAGGGCTTTTCCATGGCCAAAGAACACGGCTACGACCTCATCATCCTGGACATCATGCTGCCAAAGATGAGCGGATTTGACATCTGCAGAGAGTTGAGACAAGCAGGAATGACAACGCCCATCCTGATGTTGACTGCCAAAAGCCAGGAGGTAGATAAGGTTCTAGGATTGGAGCTTGGTGCGGATGATTATGTCACCAAGCCTTTCAGTCCCCGGGAGCTTCTGGCCCGGGTAAAGGCTCTTTTGAGAAGAGCGAAACAACCAAAAAAAGATATCGACCGATACCGGTTCGGCGACATTGAAGTTGACTTTATAAAGTATGAAATCAGAAAAAAAGGAAAATCAATTTACCTCACTGCCTTAGAGTTTGCGCTTCTTCATTTTCTTATCAAGCATAAAGAACAGGTTGTCAGCCGCGACTCAATTCTTGATGAAGTCTGGGGAGATGAGGTGTATGTCCTTCCCCGAACAGTGGATAAGCATATTGCTGAATTGAGGAAGAAAATTGAAGACAAGCCATCAAGTCCCAAGTACATTATCGGGGTGCGCGGAGTTGGATATAAATTTAAAGGGTAATCCATCGTCACAGAATCTTCACAGAATCGTTACAGAAGCTTCACCAAGGCGTGGATTTATTTTGCTATGCTCCCTCCTGATGAAACAGATAATTAAAAAAAGGAGGGCTTAATCATGAAATTACGTTTTTTTACTGTCACAATTCTTACTATAATTTTTGCTTTAGCTTTGGTTGGAGGCAATCAGCAGAACGCTAAGCAGCTTTACCAATCTGGCCTGTACAAAGAGGAAGTGGAAGGAGATTTACAGAAAGCGATTGAACTCTATCAGAAAATACTAAAACAATTTCCAAAGAATCGAGAAATCGGGGCAAAGGCGCTGTATCGTGTCGGCTTTTGCTATGAAAAACTGGGCAAACAGGAAGCACAAAAAGCTTATCAACGGATTATAAGAGAATATGCTGACCAGCGCGAGGTTGTGAAGGATGCCCGCAAGCGGTTGGCATCGCTGGTCTCTGTTAGCAAGGATACTGGCCCGGTAACTCCTGCCGTCAAAAGCGCGGGGATTACCATCAAAAAGATTGACATTGATGAAATAGAGAAAACACATCAAGCTCGACTTTCTCCTGATGGGACAAAAATGCTCTATATACACGTTCAAGAAAAAAAACCTCGGCAAAGCATCCGGGTGATGGATTTAACCTCTGGCAAAAGCCTGGCTCTGGTTGAAGGAATTAGTTATGGAAACTCACTCATCTTCGAGTGGTCTCCTGACGGTAAGAAAGTCGTTTACAGAAACCATAAGAAAAATGGGCTCAGCGTGATCGATTCAGGTGGAGGAACGCCAGAGGTGCTCTGGTCCTCTCCTGACAAAAACACAGTCATTTTTCCTCTGGATTGGTCATTCGATAATCGTCATATCCTGGCCGCTATCATCAACCAGGCAGAGGCAACAGTGCGTTTGGTCACTCTTCCCTCGAATGGAGGTGTCCTCCACACCGTTGTGTCAGGTGGGTTAAATGAGATTGAGGACTTCGCTGGATTTTCCCCAAACGGAAAGTATATAGTCGGCTTTAAAATGAAAGAGAGTAATACAGATATCTACATTTGGCCTGTCGAGGGAGGCAAGGAGATCCAGGTCACCAGCCACCCAGCCAAGGATCAAAGCCCCTTCTGGTCACCAGATGGGGAATACATAGTTTTCGTCAGCGACCGGGCAAAGACCAATGACCTCTGGGCCATTCCCATGGACGGGCCAAATCCTGCAGGTACTCCGATACGTATCAAGCGGAATCTTGGAAAAAACGCCATTCCGATGGACCTAACTCCAGGTGGAAAGCTTGCTCTGTTGATTCTTGCGTCGGGAGAAGCACCTCCTGACCTTTTCGTTTTACCTGTGGACCCTTCTAAAGGGGAAGCGCTGGGACAATTTCACTCTTTTGCCAAATATCCCACCCAGCATTTCATGCCGCGATGGTCGCCCGATGGTTTGCGCGTCGCCTACACCTCACGCAAAGAGAACATCCAGCTTCCAGAAATATTCGTCAGTTCAGGGGATGAGAAGGAAGACTTGAAAATCCCTGTCGGTAACTACTATGTTGGCAATGTCGAATGGTCGAGGGATGGAAAACACTTGATTTTTCCAGGGCTCCTGAGTCGGGATGGAGGCGTCGGAATCTTCCGTGTCTCGCTTGAAAGCCACAAAATTGAACCACTTCATTTGGAAAAAAGGTCTGGAAGGAGCCTCAAAGGAATGTTCATTAATCTCAGGTGGCTGCCGCGGGCAGGCAAATTCATATTCGATAAGTTTGTTGAGGTGAATAAAAGAGAATTATACACGATGAATAAAGAAGGTAAAAATATTCAACTCGTTGCCGACAAAGTTACAACCAGATACTGGACATGGCCGTCCCCGGATGGTCGGTATGTAGCTTACCGGGAAGGACAAAACCTTAAACTGTTGTTCTTTGCGGATAACACTTCAATAACTCTTGCCCGATTCCCGGAAGGAGAACATATAGAAGGACTTGCCTGGTCTCCCGATGGCCAGAATGTGGCCTGGAACGACAACAGACAGCTAACAGTGTTTTCAATTGCCAAGAGAGTGTCTAGAATCCTAGTCGAAGCAAATAAAAACCAAAAGATCAGCGGCATGGGCTGGTCATGGTCACCTAATCACACATGGTCCCTTGACGGAAAGAAGATCGCTTTTGTATTGCAAGAGACTTCGGCTGGATCTGAGGCGCAAGCAGGACTATGGATTATCTCAGCTACAGGAGGAACTCCTAAGAAAATTGCGGATGCACCTTCCAGCCATCCGGTGATAAATGACGTAGTATGGCATTCAAAAGGCAAAATGATATTTGTAACAGGATATTCAGGGAAAGAAAGGATAGGATACGAGCACTGGGTGATGGAGAACTTCCTGCCTGAGAAAAAGAGCAAGAAAAAATAATTTAGCGAGATAACATATCTTCGCCTAAGAAATCCTCAGTAATAACAAACAACGTATCTCCGGTAAATAATCAAATAGAATTTGGTTTTGATGGTCACAACACATCTCTCATCATCTTTCTCTATTTTTACCTGCTGACATCCTGGAAAGAGCTTATCACAGGAAAAAAGACGGGTTCAATTTTAAAATGAAAAGACTTATGCTATAATCTGCGGCATGTTAGACCCAAAATTTGTTCTGGAAAACTCTGAGTTAGTCGTAAAAAAAGCGGCGGCTCGAGGTGTTAAAATAAAGCTTGATGAATTAAAAGTTTTCTCAGGGGAGAAGAAAGATTATCTCCAGAAGACCGAAAATCTGCGTTATAAACGCAACAAGGCCTCCCAACTGGTTGCCCGGAAAAAAAGAGAGGGAGAAGATCCATCTTCGATCATCTCGGAAATGAAGGATGTAGGTAAGGAGATAAAACTCCTCGAAGAGAAATTAAAAGAGATCGAGGAGAAGCAGAGGAATATATTGCTAACCATTCCCAATATTCCCCATGAGTCTGTGCCTGAAGGCAAGAGTTCAGAAGAAAATGTCGAAGTGAGAGTGTATGGTGAAAAACCGGAATTTACCTTTCAGGCCAAACCCCATTGGGAAATCGGAAAAAAACTGGGCATTCTCGACTTTGAGCGAGCATCCAAGGTAACAGGTTCAAGGTTTGCTTTTTATCTTGGGGCTGGAGCCAGGCTGGAGAGAGCCTTGATCAATTTTATGCTTGACATTCATACGGCGGAAAAAGGGTATCAAGAAGTGATTCCTCCTTTTATAGCCAATGAGAAGAGTTTGCTTGGAACCGGGAATTTGCCCAAATTTGAGAACGACCTTTTTAAGCTCCGCGGATACAAATGGTACATGATTCCAACTGCAGAGGTTCCTCTTACCAATTTTTATCGAGATGAGATTCTTGAAGCCGACTCCCTCCCAAAAAGGTTTGTGGCTTATACTCCATGTTTCAGGCGAGAGGCCGGCTCCTACGGGAAAGATATCAGAGGTCTGATTCGTCAGCATCAATTCAACAAGGTGGAGCTTATGAGTTTTTCTTTGCCTGAAAATTCTTATCAGGATCTCGAGAGGATGACTCAGGATGCTGAGGAGATTTTGAAAAGATTAGGGCTGCACTATCGAGTGGTTGTACTCTGTACAGCAGATTTAGGCTTTTCTGGTGCTAAGACATATGATGTGGAACTCTGGATGCCTCATCGTAAGAAATACATGGAAATTTCTTCCTGTACCAATTGCGAGGATTTCCAGGCGAGAAGAGCGAA
>JAGLWV010000043.1 GCA_023133225.1 Candidatus Aminicenantota bacterium
ACTAGTTAATCTCTTTTTTCCCAGTTCTCGATTAAATAAGGTTTGAGTTTTTCAAACTCAAGGCAGATTCTCTCAATTTCCTCTTCAGCTTCCTGGTTACTCATCTCCTTTGTTTTTGAGATAAAGGAAGCGGTAAAGCCAAGGTAGAGAGGAATCAGGGATTCGAGAACAGAAGGGAGGCTCATTTCCATGAAGACGTTTTTGAACCTGTGGTAGAAAAGGACATAGTCATAGATTATTTTTACCCAGAGCTCGGTAGGAAATTTAAAATTTTTCTTTGGTAGTTGAACAGTTTCTTTCAAAGACTGGTAGTTTTCTTCTTTCAATATTTCCTGCCATACACAATCTCGTTTTTCCACGCCTTTATGAAAACGTTGGAAAAGTTCATGAAAGTCCTGAGGGACTTCTTCCGGAATAACTCTTGCCTGAAAACCGAAGGTTGGCAGTTCATCGCTTCCTTCTGTTTTTTTCCATTTTTCGTGATTTTCTTCGATGAGAGAAAATATCGTTCCCATGACCTGCTTGAACATCGGGGGGAGAGTGGCCACACTTTTTGGATTATGGATTTTGGCACCGAGGAAAGATTGACAGACTTGAAAACCGTTGGCCAGGGCAACGGTTGTCATCCAGATGTCGATGCCGTAATAAGCAACGTCTGTGTCCCAGATATCTTTTTCCGTATAATAATGGTCGAGAATCTTGGCCGAAAAGCCAAATTCCCCTCCTATCGGTTGACGGATCTTTTTGCCGTAGAGTGCTCTTGTCAAGGGGTAGATCAGGGAATTGGTGATTGTCCCGTCGTATTTATGTCGACTATAAAGAGGAGTGACATAGTCAAAATTCTTGAAGAGAATGGGAGCGGCCAGGAGTTGTATCCATTCGGGGGTTATGGAGCGAAGGTCGGAGTCGACCACGACAACAGCCTTCACATTCAATTCATGAGCTATTTCAAATATTCTCCGGAAAGCTTTCCCTTTTCCGGGCGTACCCCTGAAGGTCGTGACCATTTCTGAAATAGGGGTGTGAAGGCTCCGCATGTAAGGGTGCATTTCATGGGCGATCAGGATAGATCCGAGCTCTTTTTCGTCGATCAGATTGTTTCGGACAATCTTCCGTGTATTATCCGTCGAGCCACAATCAGAGTTGACTATGATGCTTTTTAATTTAGGAAAATATTTTGTCAGACCAAGGCGGACAGCTTTTATGACATGACCTATGGTGTTTTCGTTGTTAAAGCTTGGTATCCCAACTAGAATGTCAGCTTTTTTGATATTTTTAACTTGTTTTATCGTATTAGGAGTGAGGACGGTATTTTTATTCATCGAGGCCACCTCAGTTTTACTCGAAGATAATACAAAATATCCGCAGACATTCGGTTGCTTCTTTCCATAAATAGTGTTGGCAATTTTTTCATTGACTACAGCTACGGCAGATGCAGGATACTTTCATTGGAGCAATACTTACCTGTTAATGGTTAACTCTAATTAATATAACGAGTCATGAAAGAAAATCAAGTCATTGACACCGAATTTGTTTTAATTTATCTTATTCAATAAGGGATTAATCTGAAAAGTTATATTTAAGAATAAATACGTCCTTTTTTAGGAGGGAGAGATGTCTGATTTTTTCCAAAATGGAGTAATCTCCACCTTTCATAAACTGGGAACAGTAAACTTAAAGGAATTAGAAAAAAAGCTTAAGGGATTCACGTCAATAAGGCCTATAGGTCTGATCTTGCCTTCTCTATACCGGGAATTTGCCAGCGGAGCTTTACCCAATATCATGAAGATCTTGAAAAATGTTCATTATCTCAAAGAGATTGTTCTCTGCCTGGATGATGCAGACGCAAAACAGTTTAAAGAGGTTAAAAGTTTTTTCTTGCCTTATAAAAATTTCAGAGTGATCTGGAACGATGGTCCCAAGATGAAAGAGCTTTATCAGCTTTTGGAAGAGAATAATTTGCCCCCGGGGGAAAGAGGGAAAGGACGGGCTGTCTGGATTGCTGTTGGCTATGTTCTAGCCAGGGGGAAAAGCAGGGTCATTGCCATGCATGATTGTGACATTGTAAGCTATGATCGGGCCCTTCTTCCCCGGCTTTGTTATCCTGTTGCCAATCCGCACTCGGAATATGAGTTTTGCAAAGGATTTTACAGCCGTTTTACAGACAGGATGTATGGCCGTGCTACACGGTTGTTTTTTACTCCTTTTATACGTGCTCTGGAAACAATATTGGGATATCTTCCTTTCCTGGTTTATATGGATAGCTTTCGGTATGTCTTATCCGGAGAGATTGCAATGAGAAGGGATTTAGCG
Source organism: Candidatus Aminicenantota bacterium (assembly GCA_023133225.1). Classification (GTDB taxonomy): domain Bacteria; phylum Acidobacteriota; class Aminicenantia; order Aminicenantales; family Aminicenantaceae; genus JAGLWV01. Next base: position 2,314 of record JAGLWV010000043.1, read on the forward strand.
TTGGCCATGCGCATTCCCAGTGACTGGGGATTGGAAGTGGGCACTCTGGCAGAAGTTTATAAAAATATGGCTTTAAACAGAATTTGTCAGGTTGATATATCCGATGCATATGAGCATAAGCATCAAGATTTGATTCCGGATGATCTGGAAAGAGGCATATTGAAGATGACTGTTGATATTGCTAAATCCATTTTTCGGACTCTAGCCCAGGAAGGAGTCCAGTTTTCAGAAGGATTTTTTAAAACATTGAGCAATATATATTTGAAAAAAGCTCAAGAAGCAGTTGTCCGCTACGAGAATGATGCAGCCATCAACGGATTGAAGTTTGACCGGCACAGCGAGTTGGTGTGTGTTGATGCTTTTGCCAATGGAATAAAGATGGCAGGAGAAGTGTTCTGGGAGAATCCTTCTAAAAGTCCACTCCTTCCGAACTGGCTCAGAGTAACAGCTGCCATACCCGGTTTTTTTAAGAAGTTAGAAGAAGCAGTGAAAGAAGATAATGAATAACTCAGGCAAATGATCCAACCTTTCTGATAAAATTTGACTTTTTCCTACGTCGTTTCTAATATAATAAGTACATTATACTTTAGGAAAAGAAGAAGAAAGTAGGAATAAAATGATTTTTCCCAAAAAGATATTGGTCATTTCGTTAATCGTGATCATTGTGGCCGTGCTGGCTTATGTCTTTTTTATTGCGAATAAATCAGATTCATCCAAAGAGGAATCATCAGAGGAAACCACAGAGGAAGCCCGGAAAGTCGAAGAAGTCTCTATCCCTGTGAAAGCCGTCAAAGCCAAAAGAGAAGACCTCATCATTAAACTCAAATCCCCGGGCGAAGCTGTGACGAACATGAGAATAACGATGACGGCTGAAGTATCCGGGATCATTAAAAGGCTGAATGTTGAAGAGAGTAAACATGTCAAAAAAGGAGATCTGCTGGTTGGGCTGGATGATGAGATGTATCGATTGAACCTCGACAGGGCAGATGCTGAACGTTTGAGGGTTTTATCTGAATTCCTGGTAGAGAAGCAGTTTGACGAGCCGGAGGAGAAGCGTATCCGTCCGGATAATGAGAAGCTTAAGAAAGCCCAATCAGACTATGAAAAGGCAAGAACGCTTTATCGCCGGGGGCGTACATCGACGGGGGAATTTGAAAGAGCAAGCAAAGAATATGAGATGGCGTTGATCGAATCTGGAGCAAAAAAGGAAGAAATCCTGGCTGCTACCAAAGGCTTAACGCAGGCCGAGATTGGAGTCAAAGAGGCCCAGATGAATCTGGCGAAGACGAAGATCCGGGCTCCATTCTCAGGGATCATTTTTGACATAAATGTTTCGCCTGGGGAGCATGTGACAGGAAGCAGGGAGCTCTTTACCCTTGTTAATATCAACCGGATTCAGGTGCAGGCCAAGGTACTGGAGAGTGAGATTGGAAAGATCAAAGTTGGCCGTGGGGCTGATTTGAGATTCAGCGCTTATCCGGGAGAAACGTTCAAGGGAAAGATAGAGGCTATAAGCCCTGTCGTTGATCCGGAAGATAAAACATGTAAGGTTATTATCGATGTTGCTAATCCGGGGGGAGAAATCAAGCCGGGCATGCATACAGAGGTGGAAATTGTTGCTGAAGTTTATAAAGACAGGCTGCTGGTTCCACAGGAAGCTGTGCTGGTTAGAACAGGAGGAAGGAAATTAGTGTTTGTTGAGGAGAGTGGCTTAGCCAAATGGAGGTACATCGAGATAGGCCTAGAAAATGAGCACTATGCTGAGGTCCTGGATGGTGTCAAAGAGGGGGAACTGGTTCTGGTTGAAGGGCACTCGACCCTGGCCCACGATGCAAAAATTCGTATAACGAAGTGATTTTACCTGGCTTATATACTCTTCTATTTTAATCTAAAAGTAATAGTAACCACGAAGATGACACCTCTGGGGCGGCCGTTGATGATCATGGGTTCATAGACCCACTGCCGGACAGCATCGATGGCTGCCTGTTCAAGGAGAGGAACGCCCCTGAGAACCTTTACGAACTGCACTCTTCCATACGTGTCGGTTGTGGCGTCAAGGATAACGATGCCTTCCACTCTTGCCTGTCGGGCTATTTCAGGATAGATAGGTTTCACTTCTTTGATGAGTGTGGGCTGTCTGATTTCTCCAAAAGCTCTTACGGGGGCTTCGATCTCACCGACGATACCTCCGAGCATTCCGCCCAGGACGCCTCCGAGAGCTCCACCCACGACACCGCCTTCGACTCCGCCCTCTACACCGCCTTCGACACCGATCTCGGAGAGTTCTTCATCAGCGATATTCTCCGGGATTTCGACCGGGGCTATGAGTTTTCCTTGTGTGATTGTCGTTTTTGTTTGTACCGGTCTGATGCGAGTTCTTTTTTTAGAGGGTTTACGTTTTTTTGGCGGAGGAGGAGGTGGTGGTGGAGCAGGTGGTGGAGCAGCCAGAAAGGCGCTGTAGATTTCTATTTGGGGTAAATCTCCTGGATTGAGAAGAGGATAGATCACTAGAAGCAAGGCGATGATGACATGAACGGAAAGGGAGAGGGGAAAAACCAACGCTTTTCGCCCAATATTTAATTCAGTTTTAATGAAGGAGTCTTTAAACACAGTATCCTTAATCATTTTAGCCTCCTTATTCTTTGCTTCATATGTTTGTTTATTTTCATGAATTTTTCGCTTTGCTCTCTAAGTTATATAAAAGGAGCAATTTTTATGCCAAATTTGATTTGATTAACTTCTTTGTATTCAGATAGATATATTTTTGGGGAATATATTCAGTGAGTAAATTATTTTTACAAGTGTAAAAATATTTATGGCTGGCTAAATATCTTGATTTTTTATATTCCTGATCAGTTCTTCAGCTTTATCTTTGATGGAGCTGTGAAATGCGGCTTGCTGAGCAAGACTTAATGCCTGTCTTTTCATTCCGGCATTAAAATACCCTGCGGCGGCATTATAAAAAAGAGTTGCTTTTGTCAGGATTCTCTTTTTCAACTGGACTTTTTTCATTGAGATGAGCCTCTTTTTTCTTCTTTCAGAAAAAGCTGATTTTTCTATTTCTTCAATTCTCTTCTCAAGTGTCTTTTCTTTGTCAAAATTGCAGAGGGCTGCCTTTTCGAAATAAGTTCCTGATTTTTCCCACTGTTGGTATCTTGTATAGATCTTCCCTAAATAAAAGGGAGCTTCACAGTTTGTCGCGTTCAATTTATAAGCCTCTTTAAGATTTTTCTCCGCTACATCCAGGTTTTCCTTTTTGAAGGCTATAACACCGGCAAGTAAGGGAACCTGGCTGTATCCGATCAAATATTTCTTTGATTCTTCAATATTTTCCCAGGCTTCGTCCAATCTCTCAAGTTCGTTCTGGTTCCAGGCAAGCCAGTAATGTGCATCTCCCAGGTAATAGTTTTCGAGTTTGATTAAACTGTTACAGGCTTCAATAGCCTCTTCGTTTTTCCCTAAATAGCTCAGGCAAATCGCCTTTCCCAGAATCGCATCTCTGAAAGCCGGGGCCAGCTTGAGAGTCTCTTCGTAGAGTTCAAGGCTCTTTTTAAGCTCTTCAAAAGCAAAATAAATACTGGCCAGAGAGATGGCAATGCTCGGAGAATCAGGGATATGGTCATATGCCTTTAAAAAATTCTTCTCGGCCGTAATGAATCTTCTATCTCTAAGGGCTATCTGTCCCAGGAAATAATAGGCTTCATAAAAGAGAGGCTCTTTCTCGATGAGCTCTTTCAGCCTGTCCTCATCTTCTTTAGGACAGAGCGATAATTTGTACAGAATAAAAGGAGAAGAAGGGAAAATATCCAGAAAATAGGAAAGATCGGCTTTTTCCTTAATAAAAGGGGAACGCCTGCAATTTAGGGATATGTAAATATAGGCAAAGAGTTCTTCGGTTGTTGATTTTTTTTTGAGGCGCCTCGTCCATTCACCTATATTCTTCCTTATATTTTCGAAGTGTGCACTTATACTTGAACTTTCTATTAAGCTTCCTCTTGGTATGCCCACGCTCTGCAAAGCAATAGAATTGACGATATCGAGGTAGATGGAATATCCGGATAACCGGGGGGAAGCCTGAATGAGCTTTGAAGCTTCTTCGATATACGTGTCATTTAATATGCCCAGTTCTTTTAATCTGAGAGTCAAGAGAAGGGCGGTTTTAACAAGATTTTCTTTTGTCTGCATTTGGTTATAGGGGATCGATAAGATGTCCTGGTAGAGCTGGAATGCTTCTTTTAAAGAAACATAACTTCCCGAATTAAAGAGAGTTTCTGCTTCTTTTGTCTTGATGTTGTACTCAACGAGTTGTTGTGGTGTGATCTCGACTTTTTTCCTGGGCGCACAGAAGGCAAGAAGAAGAGCAAGAAAGCTAAGGAGAAATATTTTTAAGGGTTTTTCCATAGTGGCCACTCTTAAATTATAACGTAAAGTCTTATGCTTTGCACTCTGAATCCGTTTATCACATAATAAGGATTGTGCCTCTCTTTCTAACCTGGATTATTCACGAATCGAGGTTGCTACAGATGCGAGGCGTCGGCCCATGAAGCTGTTGTAAAAGAGGTGGAGGGGAAAATGAGTGATATTTTAAAAATAGTGGGTTTAACCAAAAGATTTGGCAGAAAAAAGGTCCTTGAAAATTTCAACCTCACTCTTGAGAAAGGCAAGGTCTATGGACTTCTAGGCATTAACGGAGAAGGAAAGACAACGTTGATCCGGATGATAATGGGAGTGATTCCTTCTGATAAGGGAGAAATCTTTTACAAGGATAAAAAAATAAGGTCCAAGGATGCTCTTCATAAAAGGGAAATTGGCTATATTCCTGAGGAATCAATTTTTTTCTCCTGGATGAAGATAAAGGAATTGTTGGATTTTAATTCATCATTTTATCCCGCATGGGATGCTGAAAAAGCGGATGATTATCTTGAAAGATTTTCCCTGGATGGGAAGGTGAAAATAAAAAATCTTTCCCGAGGTATGAAACTGAAGCTTGGATTGATCACAGCTCTGGCCGTAAAGCCCGAACTTTTGATCCTTGATGACCCCACTTCAGGGATGGATGTTCCCACCAGGCATGACTTTTTGAAGGGTATTATCAGAGAGATTTTAGAAGAGGGGACCACAATTCTTTTTTCCTCTCATCTGGTCCATGAACTGGAGGGGATCATCGACCATGTGGGTATCCTTCACCATGGACATCTGGTCATTGAAGACGATTTTCAAGAAGTCAAGAGCTCCATAAAGAGAGCCCGTTTGACCTTTGATGATTCTGCTCCGGATAAAATCTCGGTCGAGGGGATTCTCAAAGAGCAGAAAAACGGGAATATATATGAAATTGTTATTTATCCCTGGAAGGAAGAGAAGCGGAAAGAATTAGAGGCTTTGAGCCCGGCTCATTTAGAAATCGAGTCATTGAGTCTTGAAGAGATTTTCTTGAGTTTTGTTTCTTGAACTAACCTGAACTATTCATAAAAACTGCCGGCACCATATTTTATTTACGGTGATATGAGCTATTTATGTTGTTTTTCTCATGACCAAGATTCAGACTTTCTTCCATGTTCTCAATTTTATTATAAGCCGGCATTTTTTCCCCTTCGGGCGAGCCGATCTTACCACAGATGCTTCGTTGCGGCCCATTCGCGGTGGGCTTACCACAGCTTCATGATCCGCACCTTGCATCTACGGCAACCTCGACTCGTGAATAGTCCAGATTAAATACATTTTAGCTACATCATTATGAAAAGTGATAATTTTTGGCGGAATTTTTTGTCTTTTAAAGTGGCTCGTTTGAAGAATATTTGTTAGAATTAAAATAATAGACGATGAAAATAACACAAATCACTACCAAGAGGCCTGTTACAACCTTCATGTTTTTCCTGGCCATCGTTCTCCTTGGGTTTGTTTCTTTGAAAGAACTGAGTGTCGATTTATTGCCTGACATCAGTTATCCCCGTCTCTCTGTGGTGACTGAATACGCAGGAGTTGCTCCAGAAGAGATAGAAACTTTTGTGACACAACGCCTTGAAGCCGCTGTCAGCAGGATCCCAGGGCTAAGAAGGGTAGAATCCATATCAAAAGAGGGACGTTCCTACATGACACTCGAGTTTTCCTGGGGAACGGACATGGATTTTGCCATGCTTCATACAAGAGAAAAACTCGATACAGCTGTCATCCCTGAGCAAGCCGAGGAACCTACGATCATTCCTTTAGATCCTCAGAGCAAGCCTATTATGGTTTTGGCTGTTTCCGGAGATAGATCTCTTCTGGAGCTCAAAGAATTTTCAGAAGAGCTTATCAAGCCCCGCCTCGAACAGATCGAGGGGATAGGTTCGGCAGAGATAGCCGGTGGAGTAGAGAGGGAGATCCAGGTTGAAGTGAAACCTGACCTTCTTTCCTTATACGGCTTAACTATTGATCTCATTTCCCAAAGAATAAGTGATTTTAATCAAAACCTTCTAGGAGGAAGCATCAGAAAAGGGAGGTTCAAATACTCTCTTCGTGTTGTTGGGGAATTTGAAGTACTGAATGAGATTGGAGAGATAAGCCTGAAAACAACGCAGGATAGAGGGATTATAAGACTTAAAGATGTGGCTCAGATTCAAGATTCCATTAAAGAAAGGCAGGGAATGACCAGGCTTAATCAGAAGGAAAGTATAGGAATCCTTGTCAGGAAGGAGTCTGGAGCCAATACTGTAAAAGTAACAAAAGATGCCCGCGTTGTTCTTGAAGAGATAAAAAAAGAATATGCAGGAATAGATCTCCTTATTGTGTCAGAACAGGCAAAATACATAGAAGAGGCTATCTCCTCGGTTATCAGGTCGATCTTCTTCGGAGGAATCCTGGCCTTTTTTATTCTGTTCGTTTTCCTTCAGGATTTAAAAACTCCCATCATTATTGCTGTTGTTATTCCTATTTCCATTATTGCCACTTTTAATCTTCTTTATTTCAAGGATATCACCTTGAATATTATGTCCCTGGGAGGACTTGCCCTTGGAGTGGGAATGCTGGTCGATAACTCTATCGTGGTCTCTGAGAGTATTTTCAGACATAAAAATCTTGGTGCAAGTCTTCTTGAAGCGGCTTACACAGGTACTAAAGAAGTGGGAATGGCAGTTACAGCGTCAACTTTAACAACTATATCTGTTTTTCTACCTGTCATCTATGTTCATGGTGTAGCCGGGCAATTGTTCAAAGATCAGGCCTTGACAGTGACCTTCGCCCTTCTTTCTTCCCTTATCGTATCTCTGACTTTGCTTCCCATGCTGGCATCCAGGAAATTCGAGCTTGAAAAGAAGGGTGAAGCACAAATCGGGAAAGAAGGAGAGATAGAGAAGCCAGGGAAAAAATCAAAATTCAGGTATCTCCTTTATCCCTACAAGGGTCTCAGGTGGTTGATTAATTTTCTATTCAAAGGTATTTATTTTATTCTCAATTTTTTGTCTAGCTTTTTTCTCCAGCTCTTTCTTCTGGTTTTCCACTACGTGAGTCTTCCTTTAAGGCCGGTTGTCGGTGCTGTTTTCAAAGGATTTAATTTTGTCTATGAAAAATTTGCCTCCCGGTACCATACGTTCCTCATCTGGTGCTTGGATAACAAGGGCAAGGTGCTGCTTGCTTCTTTTGCTTTTTTAACCCTGACTTTATTATGTGCTACACAAATTCCTCGAGAACTTATGCCCAAGCCAGAAGCGGCTTCTTTTGAGTTAAATCTAAAGACCCCTGTGGATTATTCTTTAGAGCAGACTGCAGAAGTTGTCTCCTCGATCGAGAGATGGCTTGCAAGTAACAAATCTGTCAAGGATTCTTTTTCTCAAATAGGCATTGTGAGTGGAATGGAAGGCCTCAATCCCGATGTTTCCCTCAATACAGCTCAAATTTATGTTGAGACTCAGGGAGTCTCCCAGATAGAAGGAGCAATTGAAGGTTTGAGAGAGAGACTTAATACATTTCCCGATCTCAATTATTCCATCGTCAAGGAACAGTCCACACTTGCCCAGTTGTTGGCTTTTTCGACAGCCGAGATTGGTCTCAAGATCAAAGGAGATGACCTTGTCAGGTTAAAAGATCTAGCCGAAGAGCTTGTTGAAAAATTGAGGAGTATTGAAGGTATTGCAGATCTGAACACAAATATCGGAGAAGGAAAGCCTGAATTTTTAATAAAAATAAAAAAAGAAGCCCTTGACAGATATGATATTTCACCCGTGACAATAGGGAATTTTCTTGTCAATGCTGTCAGGGGGAAAGTGTCGACACAGTTTAGAGAACTGGAAAAAAGGTATGACATTTTGGTTCGCCTGGAGGAAGGAACAAGAGAAAATATTGAGTCGCTTCTGGATGAGCAGATTCGATACAGAGGAACCTACATTCCTTTAAGAGAGCTGGTCTCTTATGAAGTGGCTAAAGGCCCAAAGGAGATCCGGAGAGAGAATCAGCAGAGAGAAGTTATAGTAACGGCTAATCTACGTGGGACCAAGATAAGCCAGGTTGTCCCCAAGATCCAGGAGAAGATCGATGAACTCTCTTTATCATCAGGTTACAGAGTGGTTTTCAGCGGAGAGCAGGAAGAAATGTCAAAATCTTTTAGAAGTCTGATCTTCGCCTTTTGCCTGGCTGCACTCCTGGTTTATATGATCATGGCAGCCCAGTTTGAATCTATGATTCATCCTTTCTTGATTTTATTCACCCTTCCCATGGGCCTTACGGGCGCTGTCTGGGCTTTGCTCTTGACCGGTCAAACCATCAATGTGATTTCTGTGATCGGGATGGTTGTTTTAGCGGGGATAGTGGTCAATGATGCGATCGTGAAGGTAGATTACACCAATCAGCTCAGAAGAAGAGGTATGAATTTAAGGGAAGCTATTATGGAGGCAAGCCGGGTGAGACTGAGACCCATACTGATGACTACAGTGACTACGGCTTTCGGCCTTTTTCCCATGTCGTTGGGTTTGGGAAGAGGATCTGAACTTCAACAGCCCCTGGCCATCTCTGTCGTAGGCGGACTTATTTTATCCACGTTTCTGACGTTAATACTTATTCCCCTAGCCTACGAGCTAGCAGAGAAGAGGAAGTTTTGATTTAAAGAATGAAAATTTTTATCGAACGCCCGATCGCCACTGCAATGTTTTTTCTGGCTGTTCTGGTTTTGGGTGTCTATTCTTTCCTCAATGTTCCTTTTGAGCTAAATCCAGAAGAAAATTTTCCAAGATTAAGCATACGTACAGTCTGGAGTGGTGTTCCTCCGGAGGTTATTCAAATCCAGATTTCCTCCCCGCTGGAAGAAGCTGCATCCAGGATAAAAGGAGTGACCAAAATCACTTCCACCTCCAATATCAGTACTTCAAGGATAACGTTAGAATTTGATTCCAAAACCAACATGGAATTTGCCACACTCGCTCTCAGGGAGGAAATTTCAAGGATAGAAGATGAACTTCCCTATGGAGTCATGAAACCCATGGTTATACCCTACGTTCCTGAAGAATTCCAGGCTGAAGATTTTCTCATATACTCTATTTCCGGGGATTATACCCTTCAAAAACTGCGAGAGCTGGTCAAGGATAAAATGGAGTTTGGCATTGGTTCTATAAAAGGTGTTGCCGGAGTTGATGTAAGAGGAGGATCTGATCCTGAAGTAAAGATCACCATGGATAGAGAGAAGCTTAAGGCTTTAAATTTATATCCCGGCAATATTCGAAATGCTATAGCGAGAAGGAATCAAGCCTTTCCGGTTGGAAAAATTAAAAGAGGAACTCAGGAGTACATTTTTAAAATTTTTAATCCTATAAAAAATGTATGGGAATTGGGCGATACAATAATCTCCTTCACGGGGAGAAATCCGATAAAGCTTAGGGATGTGGCTGAGGTTTCTCCTTCCTATAGTGATGTACAGCAGATAAACAGGATAAACGGACAACCGACGATCGGATTAACTGTCTATAAAGAACCAGGTGCTAGCAGCTTAAAGGTAGCCAGAAAGGTCAAGCAGAAACTGGAAGAAATAAAAAGAGAGTTACCTCAAAATCTTGTCTACAGGATGGTGAATGACGAAAGTAAGGATATCCAGAAAAGCTTGAATAACCTATACCTTCTGGTAGGTATCATCCTTTCTGTAATTTTCATTACTATATTCTTAATCTTGAGGAATTTTAAGCCTTCTCTTCTTATCCTATCTTCTATCGCTTTTTCAGTCTTGATCACCTTTAATCTTGTTTACTTTTTCAAGATTTCTCTCAATACTTTGACTCTTGGAGGATTGGCTTTAGGCTTTGGTCTGTTTGTAGATAACTCAGTCGTAGTTTTTGAGAATGTTCTGCGTTTTAGAGAAAAAGGGGCATCTCCTGTTCAAGCGGCCATCAAGGGTTCGAAGGAAGTCTTCCTCCCGGTCCTTGCAGCGACTTTGACCACAATGAGCGTTTTCTTTTCCTTTGCCTATTTTCAAGGCCGGCTGAAAATCTATTACTTGCCTTTGGCCATAGTCATCTCCTCAGCACTTGCAGCTTCCCTGCTCGTCTCTTTTTCTCTTATTCCGGCCCTGAGCCCTATGTTGATGAAAAAGCCCCGGAAGGAGAGAAAAGAGCGCTTTCGGAATACATATGAAAGAGTGTTAAGATTTCTCATCCGTCATCCTGTAGAAGTTATTCTTATTATCGTTACTCTGTTTTTTTTAAGTTACAAATGGTTTAAATCGGAAGTTTCGATAGGAGATTGGTTCTCTGGATGGCAGACGCAGCAAAGGCTGAGAGTTTATATCGGAATGCCTCCCGGGACACCTATAGAAAGGACAGACGAAGTTGCATGGAAATTTGAGGAGATAGTTTTGGATAAAAAATACGAGAAAAAAATGGAGGCCATAATTTCTCCAGAAAGGGCAATGCTCTTTATAAGCTTCCCTCCTGAAATAGAATTTTCCTACTATCCTTATGCTCTCAAGGAAGAATTAATACAGATCGCCACAAATTTCGCTGGTATAAGTGTCAGCGTTTACGGATTTGATCCCCAGGGGTATTCTTCCAGCATGGGAATGGGAACCTATTATGATTCGCACATAAAATTTTATGGCTATAACCTAAAAAAATTAAAAGATATCGCCACCAAACTCGAGCGGGATCTGAAAGGAAATCCTCGAATAAAGGATACCCGGTCTTCCACAAGCCGTTATGGCAGGTATTTCAGGCTTGATAGCTTCGATTATGTCTTAAAAATAGACAAGGAGGCTTTAAGAAAATACGATATTAATCTTCCCTACCTTTACTATCATTTGAGTTCTCTTATCAGAGGAAAACTTTCTGCGAGGCAGGCTGTAAAGATTGCGGGTGAAGAGTTGGACATCTCGATAAAGTTTCCCGAAGCAGATGAGATGGACCTCAGGAGACTTCAGGATACGATCATCAGAACTCAAGGAGGAGAGTACCTGAGAGTAGGGGATATTTCAACTCTGGAAGAATGGCCCATTGCCGGCCCAATAGACAGGGAAGACCAGCAGTTCCAGATAACAGTCATGTGGGAATTCAGAGGACCTTATAAAGCAGCAGAGAGGTACGAAAAGAACATGTTTTCAAAACTGTCTTTGCCTCCAGGCTTCTCAGCCACTCTGGAGGATACATGGCGGATGACTACTGAGGAAAAAGAACAGATCAGATTTGCCATCATCCTTTCCAGCATCATCATTTTCATGATCCTTGCCTCTCTCTATGAATCGTTTATCCACCCATTTTTCATTCTCCTGGCTGTTCCCCTGGCAATGATCGGTGTCTTTGTGGCTTTTGTCATTGCTGATTTTCCCTTTGACTCTACAGCTTATATAGGTGTCATTCTCCTGGGAGGCATTGTGGTCAACAATTCCATACTCCTTGTCGACCATATTAATCTGAAAAGAAAACAGGGCCTTCCACTTCTTGAAGCCATCATAAAGGGAGCACGAGAAAGAGTCAGACCCATTTTCCTCACTACGTGCACGACAGTCTTAGGGATGTTTCCTATGGTAATAATCCAGTTGGAAGAAGGAAGGAAACAGATCTGGTCCTCCCTGGCTCTTTCGGCTGTCGGTGGGCTGATAAGTTCGACAATTTTTATCCTGATCGCCATTCCCATTTTTTATTACTACGGTGACTGGATCCATGACTGGGGACAGGGGAAGATCAGAGAGCTTAAGAAAGCACGGCAGAGGTATTAAAAATTAAATTTTTTGATTTAGACCCATTTATTTGTTATAAAATTTATGCTCAAGAGGCATAAAAATGGCGCCTTTTTCTATCCCTGAAATAAAAAAGAGAATTGGAACTTTTCCGAAGAAAACTTTGATTTTCCTGCCGACGCCGCTTCAGAAGCTGGAATATCTTTCTCAAGCCCTGGGTGGGCCGGAGATTTACATGAAAAGGGATGACTTGACCGGCCTTGCCTTCGGCGGCAACAAATCCCGCAAACTGGAATTCATCATCCAGGACGTTCTAGACAAAAATGCTGATGTCATCATCACCTGGGCCGGCTTACAGTCGAACTGGTGTCTTCAAACAGCCGCTGTAGCCAGGAAATTTAGCATAAAACCCATCCTTGTTTTGTTTAAAACGTACGATCTTCCTGAGGAATATGACGGGAACCTCCTTCTGGATTATATTCTGAATGCAGATGTCAGATTGAGAGAAGCGGAGAAGGGGAGGATTCCTAGGATAGAGGATATCGAAGAGATAATTGATGGGGTGATAAATGAAGTCAAAGAAATGGGACATACTCCTTACATTGCTCCGATTGGAGGCTCGATGGTAGGCTGTTCCATGGAAAAACCTCTGGGTGCTGTGAGTTACGTCAATGCTTTTGTGGAAATATTCGAACAGGTTAAGGACAAGGGCATTGAGATCAATGCTATTCTTCATGCCACAGGCTCAGGGGGGACACAGGCTGGCTTGATTGTCGGTGCGAAAGCTTTGGATGAAAACATAAAGGTTTTGGGAGTCAGTGTGTCGGAGGAAAAGGAACCCTATAGTAAAGAAGTTTTAACTGTTGCCAGAGATACGGTAAAAGCTTTGGGCATGAATATCTCTATAGACAGAGAAGATGTTGTCATTTTTGACGAATACTTAGGGGAAGGCTATGGAGTCCTCGATAAAGAAGTCTCCGAAGCCATCCGATTGGTAGCAGTCAAAGAAGGTATTTTTCTAGATCCTGTTTACACGGGCAAAGCTATGGCCGCTCTTATTGATCTTGTCCATAAGGGTTTATTCAAAAAAGAGGATAAAATCGTGTTCATTCATACAGGAGGCACACCAGCTCTTTTCCCTAATAAACACAATTTAGTCAATTTCCTAAAAGAATGATGAGGTTGAACCAATGAAGTTTAAGAGACCGACATTTAAGGATGTTTTGGAAGCGAGAGGTATAATAGAAAAATACATTCCCAGAACTCCTCTTTATTCCTACCCTCAACTGAATCAGCTTCTGGATGCAAAGGTCTATGTTAAACATGAAAATTATATGCCAATATGTGCCTTTAAGATCAGAGGAGGGATCAATCTCATCGCTCATCTGAACCGGGAGCAAAGAGAGAGGGGAGTGGTGACTGCCTCAACCGGGAATCATGCTCTCTCAATTGTTTATGCTTCAAATATTTTCGGCGTGCCCGTAACGGTTGTGATGCCAGAAAAATCTAACCCGACCAAAGTCAAAGCCATAAAAAGTATTGGGGCGAACATCGTTTTCTTCGGACGGATTTTTGATGAAGCCAAGGATTATGCAGAGACACTTGCAGGAGAAAGGCGAGCACGGTTTATTCATCCGGCTAATGAGCCTTATCTTATTGCTGGAGTAGGCACTTATGCCCTGGAAATTCTTGAAGAATGCCCTTCTATTGACGTGATCATCGTCCCTGTTGGAGGGGGAAGTGGTGCTTCAGGATGTTGCCTGGTCAAAGAAGCTGTAAACCCGGATGTTCAGATCATAGGTGTCCAGGCAGAGAAGGCTCCTGCTGCATATCTTTCCTGGAAGAATAAGAAGATCGTCAGGGATAGTATGGAAACTTCAGCTGAAGGCCTTGCCACTGAGATTGGATATGAACTCACCCAGGAGATCCTCCAGGATTTTTTAACTGATTTTATACTTGTCTCAGAAGAAGAAATGGTGCAGGCTATTCTTCTCTATCTAGAACTCGTCAGGAATTTAACTGAGGAGGCAAGCGCTTCTCCGCTAGCTGCAGCTCTGAAGATAAAGGAAAGGTTAAAACGGAAAAAAGTCGCTCTTGTTCTCACAGGCAGCAATATATCCATGGACAGACTAAAACAGATCATGAAATGAGAAGAAACTTTTGCGTTTATCTTTTTCTTGAGCTTTTCAGGTACCTAAGGAACTCGGTGTCTGTCGTAAGGATCAGCCAGGTTTCTTTGTCCATGCTTGCAACATATGTCTCCAGAGTTTTCATGAATTGATAGAATTCCGGGTCTAAATTGTAAGCCCTTGCATAGATCCGGGTGGCTTCAGCGTCAGCTTTTCCCTTGATTTCCTGGGTTTTCCGGTAGGCTTCTGACTGAATCTTTTTCAATTCCCGCTCTTTTTCACCCCGAACTTTAGCACTCTCTCCATCCCCTTCAGAGCGATATTTAGCTGCGATCCTCTTCCTTTCGGCAATCATACGATAAAACACTTCTTCCTGGACTGCTGTTACATAATTGACCCGTTTTATCCTCACATCTCTTAACTCCACACCAATTTCTGGTGTGATCAGAGAGGATTTTTCAAAGATCATCTGGGCGATCTTATCTCTACCGGTCTCGATTTTAGTAGAAATAACCTCGAGAATAGCAGCTTCTTCGGTTAGCTCGAATTCGCGGTTTGTAGAGCGTACGATCTCGATCAGGTCAAAATTAGCTATAGTGTCTCTTGTTACTCCATCGATAATATCATCAATTCTCGTATGAGCTCCTCTTTCATCCCTCACTCGTTGGAAGAAGACAAGCGGGTTGCTGACTCTCCAGCGAGCATAGGTATCAACCCATATGTATTTTTTATCTTTTGTGGGAATTTCGTTGGCATCTCCATCCCATTCCAGCCAGCGTTTTTCAAATTTGTGGGCTACCTGGATGAAAGGAATTTTCATATGCAGCCCCGGCTTTATAACGGCATCGCCAATGGGTTCCCCGAACTGCGTGATGATCACCTGGTTTGTCTCAGAAACGATGTAGAAAGAATTAAGGAGAACGATTAAAGTGACAATGGCTACGCCGACAATCACGATATTTACTGTTTGTTTTTTCATTTCTTCACCTCCTCTCCTAGATTCAGTAGGGGCAAGATGTTTTTCTGCTTCTCGTCAAGGATGATTTTTCTGCTAATTTTGGGAAGAATTGCATTGATGGTCTCAAGGTAAAGCCTCCTTCGTGTCACTGAGGGAGCGCGTACGTATTCTTTGTAAATGGCGACGAATCGATTGGCATCTCCATGGGCATTGTTAACCCGCTCCATAGCGTAACCTTCAGCGGCACTTATCATCTGTTCGGCTTCTCCTCTGGCTTTAGGGATTTCCGCGTTGTATTCTGCATAGGCTTCATTGATTTTTCTTTCTTTTTCTTGAAGAGATTCATTGACTTCGTTGAAGGAAGGTTTTACAGGATCTGGGGGATTGACATCCTGGAAGATGAGCTGGTTAACCTCGATGCCTATTTCATAAAGGTCACACAATCCTTGAAGTTCTTCCCTTGCTTCAATGGCGATCCTGGCTCTTCCGACCGTGATGACTTCATCTACTGAGCTATCGCCGACAATTCTCCTCACAACAGCTTCATTCATGTAGCGAAAAGTAGCTTCCGGGTCTCTTATTTTGAACAGGAACTTATAGGCATCTTTAATCTTGTACTGGACGATCCATTCCACTACCACCACGTTTAAATCTCCCGTAAGCATCACTGATTCCCGGGCGGTTTCAGGGCTCACCCTGTACTCGGTTCTGATTCCAGGCCTGGTTGTCCGGAATCCAAACTCCATTTTTAACTGTCGTTGAACAGGGACTTTAGTCAGGGTTTCTATAAGAGGTATCTTCATGTGAAGGCCAGGATCAGTTGTCCTTATGAACTTTCCAAAGCGAAGGATTACACCTATTTTTTCCGGGCCGATCTGGTAGATGGAGCTAAAAATTAAGATGAGAATGAGAATTCCAACCACAGCTAATTTAACAACAACCGGTTTGATTTTGGGCAGCTTAATGTCTAGAGTAGGAAAATCGTTACTCATATAAACCTCCTTTGATTAATTTGAGTTGGAGTAATAATAACACAGTTATATTTTGAGATAAAGAATAATAAAAAATAGGAAGAAGCTCATAGCTACCGTCATTCCCGC
>JAGLWV010000044.1 GCA_023133225.1 Candidatus Aminicenantota bacterium
CTCGATCACCAGGGTTTGGATTATATGTAAAATTATGCACCTGGCTTCCGGATGAATTTGGTACACCGTTTGCATAGTTGTTGTCTAATGCATTCCCTTTATCACTGGGTCCGAGAATCATTATGCCATGTTCGAGGAACAAATCTCGGTAATCTCTTCCAGTTTCGCCTGTTGCTATTTGCCAAACTTTCATAAACGGCACCTTACTGGTGTAAATAGGCGGCTAACATATATTATACAGCCGTTTTGCTTGTACAAATACGGCATTTAGCGCAGTCTATTGTGTTATCCTGTTCGAACGAAACAAAGAATAACTTATTGAATACAATCCGATTTGTCTCAACCATCCACTTTTTATCGTTTATGTTTTGCAGCATTTCTCGCTGTCAAAAAGGATGTTACTAATATTACCGGTCAAAATCAATATTGCTTTCTGCGATTCTAAGATGTAGATTTATTTCAATCTGTCTGCAGGACTCAATACTCCTCGAACTCCTCGATTCAAGACATGTGTATAAATCATTGTTGTTCGAACATCTTTATGCCCTAGGAGTTCTTGAACTATTCGGATATCATATCCGTCTTCTAAAAGATGCGTGGCAAATGAATGTCTGAATGTATGACAACTGGCATGTTTGACTATTCCGGCATCCTTGATGGCCTTTTTAACAGATTTCTGGATAGCTGTTTCATGGATATGATGCTGGCCTTGTTCACCAGTACCAGGATTTCTAAACCGTTTGGACGCAGGAAATACATACTGCTAATTCCATTCTCTTGAAGCGTTGGGATATTTCTTGGAAAGCGCATATGGCAAATAAACACGACCAAAGCCATTCACTTCCTATCAATTCAATCAAGTCTTTCAGTAAAAGAGACGTATGATTTTTTATTTAATCTCAAATATTTCTTGAATGACTGCAATAAGTTTTGATAGTATCTGTTTAGGTGGCAATATTTGCTGCAGAACACTCACGGAAAAAAGATGACGGGGAGGACAAAACTGTTTATATTCAATACGTTATTCCCTGCTTTGCTCAATCAGGATACCGCAATAGGAAGCGATAAATGCCGTATTTGCACAAGCAAAACGGCTGTATAATATATGTTATATGGCTATGAAAAAGCGACAAAAATTAACATATTATATGGCGCAAGCAGCCATCCTGTTTGTGATAGTTTTCAGCATTGCCAGTTGCTCGAAGGATGGGCACGTCTTTGTCAAGCTTCCAGAAACGCATCTGGAGGAAACCGCAGCGGGTTTTTGGCTATCGGTATTCGAAATTGATTATTCACCCGGTGCAGAGCGATTGAAAAGGCAAGTAATGGATAAGCTCAGATCAGAAGGAACTCTGCTCGAAGAGTATGTCCATCAGGACGGTGCGAATAACGTAAATACGCGAGTTTGGAAATATCGTGATAAAAAGATAAAGGAGGAATATTACAAGGGTGGCATATGGGAAGGTCCTGAAGTCGTGCCCTTTCAGGAATATTACAATGGCGGTTGGAACTCTTGGATTACGATTGAGTTCAATGACGGGATTCTATATTCAAAGCTGTTGCCAAACCATTACAAAATGATCAATCCAAACAGGAAGTATGAGCACACGGCGACAATAGAATCGGCTATAGATCAAAAGCGCCGATTATTCCTGTTTGGTTATGGTACCCGGTGCCAGCGCATTTCTCTATTTTAAGACATACTCCATGGCGAACTAACAAGAAAATGTTGCTGCATTAAATTTCCCGGGTGATTTACGAGGATACATTGGTTAAGGGATATTTCAAATGTCTGAATGGATGATAGCTCTTCTTAGTGTGCTCCTTGGTGTGATTGTTGGCTTTGTATTAAATGAGGTATCACAACTCATTAAAAAAAGGCGTCTCACGAAACAACTGAAAGAAGCCTTAGTTGATGAATTGAACACTAACCTCTACCAACTTGATCAGAAGATAGACATTGCCAATAAAATGAAAAATGCCATAAATCAGGGAAATTTTCTGCCAGGTATAAGTGTACCATTTGCTTCATCTGTATATTCTCATCATTTTCCATCAATATTAAAAGATCTTAGTTCGATACAAAGAGATAATATTAGGCATATTTATTCCAACTTAAGAGTGCTTGACGAAATCACCTTTTCCTTGGAAAAATCTTACAAGGAAGATGTTCAAGGAGGTGTTTTATCGGATACAAATGCTGCTTATTTGGGTAAAATAGAAGATATCCTTAATAATTACAATGTGCTAAAGCAACTTATTGCTTGCTACTTGGAAGGAATTCCTAAAGATATTTACTATCGAAATAAGTCAGCCACATAACAAACGGATTAACGCTGATCCAAAAAGCTGGCGCTTTTTGTCCAGGTTATCCGTGGCGTTAGGCGGCCTGGAACTTGGCGAGTAGTGTAAAAACCTAGTTCATGCCTTGAAGGGAGTCGCGGGTAAAAATGAGAATAAGCAGATTAGAAAAGATATTCGTCAATAACAGAAGAATAGCCGAGAAGAATATAGGAATTGTGGAACGATTATTTACCCAAGTTGATTTAGGAAATGTGAAAAGGGTGTTGGAAATCGGGTGTGGTATCGGGGTGGTTACATCGCATCTATCGGAAAAGTACCAATGGGATGTAACGGGAATTGATTTGGATCCTGAGCAGATTGAAATCGCAAAAACTGAACATACAGAAAATGAACATTTAAGATTCTTTGAAGCGGATACGACAGAACTTCCATTTGAAGATAGAGAGTTTGACATGGTTCTATCTTTTGATGTTTTGCATCACATACCTGATTGGGACAAAGCATTATGCGAAATAAGTCGCGTTTTGGGGACAACGGGATTGTATCTTTTGAATGACCTCTCACTTCCGAAGTTTACGGCCAGAATCTATAAAGATTGCGGTGTGTTTTCTGCGGATGATGTTATCAACCATTTGAGAGAGAATGACCTTGTAGTCATCTACGCTGAGAAACCAAAGCTTAACGTGTTTGCGAGGCTTGGAAGGCATTTTAGCATAATATCC
>JAGLWV010000045.1 GCA_023133225.1 Candidatus Aminicenantota bacterium
AGATGAAAATTGATTCAACTGGAACCCAAATCCTCTGTGACCCTGCCTTCTCTGGGTGGAAAAAGACGGATGTGTGAGCTAGAATTTTAATAAGGGAGCAAAAATGAAAAGAAAAACCAAGATTGTCTCAATCGCCCTATTTTTTTTCATCATTATTTTGCTTATTTCCTGTCAAAAACAAAAGGCTGAATGGAAAGGGACAATAGAAGAAGTTAATGGAGTCACGGTTGTTAAGAATCCTAAGGAGCCGATGTATCCTGAGGATGTTTTTAGTCTTGAAGAAGAGCTATCCATTGGAGAAGCAGAGGGGCCAGAAGAATATATGTTCTCTAACCTGAGACACATTTCCGTTGATGACAGAGGATATATCTATGCCCTTGATTATAAAGAGAAGCATGTCAAAGTATACAACGGCAAAGGTGAGTATATAGCAACTATGGGAAAAGCGGGTCAAGGGCCTGGAGATCTTAACGGCCCTCGTAATGTTTGTATCACACCTCAATATGAAGTAATGGTACCAGATTCTTGGAACAACCGCTTAACATTCTTTTCTTTGGAGGGAAAATTTATTAGGAGCATTACAACAACGCCTTTAGAATTATTAGAAACTAAAATTGATTCTAAAGGAAATATAATTGGAGTTGACATAGTTAGAGACGAAGAGAGTTCGCGATGGGAACTGAAAAAGTTTGATTCTGAATTGAATTATCTATTCTCACTTGATTCTTCACCAATTCCAGACATTAGAAGTTTAAATCCTTTTTTGCCTTCGTTGAGCTGGGACATTGATAAAAATGATCAGATAATTAGCGGCTATCCTGAAAAATATGAAATAAAAATTTTCAATCCAGAAGGAATCCTGATAAGAAAAATACAAAAAGATTATGAACCCTTAGAAATTGCCGAAGAACAACTAGAGCGGCTTAAGGATTTTCCTCCGGCAATAAAATTGGATGTACCTAAACACCATGCGGCTTATTGGAGTTTTTTTGTTGATGATGAGAGCAGGATTTTTGTTTTTACCTGGGAAAAAGTACCAGATAAAGATAAGAGATATTTCGATGTTTTTGATTCAGAAGGAAAATACATAGCTAAACTTCCTCTCAATAGGGGGACTCAGGTAATAAAAAAGAATAAACTTTATGCGATAGAAGCAGACGAGGAAGGATATCATATTATAAAACGCTACAAGGTCACATGGAAATATTAGACGAATATGAGGTAAGTGGAAAACAAATCCCATAAAGCCCTGACTTCTCTGGATTGAAAAAGACAGCTGAATGAGCTAGAATTTTTATGAGGGAGGGAAAATGAAAAAACTAATTTATCTTGTTTTAATCCTTTCTATATTTCTCTACTGTGGTTTGAAAGAGGAAAAAGTAGAAAAGATTATTATAGATGGAGTAACTCATATCAAGAATCCTGAAGAGCCACTTAAGGGGACAGTGTTGCTTGATATTGAAAAAACTCGGGAAATCAATCCCTATATACATGAGGAAGTGGGATTAAGGCGCTTTTCTTTTATCAGGGATATAGATGGAGAAGTAATTTTATTTGATTCCAGTAAGGCAGAAGCCCAGAGGTTCAACAGAAATGGAGAATACATAGGGAGTTTTTTTCGAAAGGGACAAGGACCTGGTGAATTCCTAGAGCGTAGAATGTTTAACGTAAGTTTTATGAACAATCAAATCTGGGCGACTGGAGACATGAAGTTTGCGAAGTATGATAAAAGTGGCAAATTCTTATACGAACGGAGATTGAGTTATCGCCCTGCAGTCTTTGTGGATGAAAACACTTTTTTTATAAGGGAAAGGGAGAGGAAGGAACAAGAGTGGCTAGACAAAATTTCATTGGTGAATCTATCTTCAGACAAAGATGGTGAAAGTTCCATTATTGATTTTTTTCAGAAAGAAAATATAGGTCAGATTCAAAGTAGGGATGGAAGTGCAGGATTCGCGGACGAATGGGGTACACCTGATATCCAATATGTCTATGACCAGGAATATCGAAAACTCTATGTTGGATTAAATACAGAGTACAAAATATATGTGAAGAGTTTAAAAGGAGAAACCATGTATGTAATCGAGAGGCCCTATAAAACTGTAAAAGTGAACACAGAAGATAAAAAAAAACTGCTTCCCTGGGCAAAAGAAGAACAATGGAAGTGGACGTTAAAGGCTTATCCTGACACTTTAGTAGCCATCAAGGGAATGAAAACTCTTCCTAAAGGATACCTAGCTGTTTATCGAGTTTCAGATGTAGAAACTGTTGAAGTTGATATATTCGACCAAGAAGGAAGATATATGTATATAATGAAACATCCAGAAGGAGTTTCACTGGAGATGGTAAAATTTTATAACTTTGGATTTGCCATTAAGGAAACTCAGGAGGATGGTTTGGAGTTTTATGCTGAATACAAAATTAAAAACCTTCCAGACATTTTTCAAAATTAGTAGTAAGCCCCTGGCTTCCCTGGATTGAAAAAGACTGCTGAGTGAGTTAGAATTTTTACTAGGGGGTAAAGATGAGTGCGCCGAGCAAAGCTTACCTTATCCAGTTGGTGATTCTCTGAAAAAAAAAATGAGACAGCTTGAGCTATTCCTAAAGTCAAGCGAGAGGGAAGTCCAACCACGGCAAAGGTTAGCCGCCAGCCGTGTAGCGAACTCTGCATATGGGGAGGTAACGAACCATGTGAAGCCAGAGGGAGCAAGGTACTGGGCCGTAACGCAAGTGAAGG
>JAGLWV010000046.1 GCA_023133225.1 Candidatus Aminicenantota bacterium
TTACCGTCTTGCCTGCGTTGCTCCTTGTGACAAGGGCTGGATTTATCGGGAGACTTGGCTTGCTGACTACCGGGTTAGTCTCCAAAATAACCAATAAAATTAATACAAAAAATAATTGCAGAAAAAAATAATTTCTAAACAAGGAGGAGAAATGCCAAAATCTACACTGATTACCATTCTTTTGCTCCTGGTTGCCTACCCATTTATGTACCAATCCGGGAATCTGAATGCGGAAGAATTGACTCTTACGGCTTCCCAGATTCTCGAAAAGGCTGATGATGTTATCAATGCCCCCAGGGATCAGGATTTAAGAATAAAACTTATCCTGATAGACAAAAAAGGCAAAGAAAAGATGCGGGAGATGAGCATGCTTCAGAAAGGGAGTGATAAAAGGATGGTCAAGTTTCTCTCGCCGGCTGATCAGAGGGGAATTGCCTTCCTTTCGCTTCCAGGGGACATCATGTATCTTTATCTGCCTGCTTTCAATAAAGTAAGACGCATTGCTTCTCATGTAAAAAACACCAAATTCGCTGGAACCGATTTTACCTATGAAGATATGGAGGCTATTAGATACACAGAAAAATACCTCCCTGAATTGCTGAAGAAAGAGGGAGATCATTGTGTTCTACAACTCAAACCCAGAGAAGGAGTGAAAACTGACTATTCCAAATTGATTATGTGGGTGAGAACAGATAATTTCTACCCGACCAAAATTGAACATTACAATAAAGGTGACAAACTTTACAAGATAATGATCAGGGAAAAAATTGAAAAGGTTAATGGATACTGGATATCAAGGGAATCTGAAATGGAAGATTTAAAAGCAGAACACAGGACAAAAATGATTATAGTAGATGTAAAGTTTGATTCAGGATTGTCCGATGACAAATTCACAAAACGTTATTTAAGCAGATGAAAAAGGATAACATAACATGAAAGGGCATAAAGTTTTTTTAATATTAGTGGGGCTTTTGTTGTTCTGCTCTTATCATCCTCTCCTGGCACAAGAAAGCACGGATTCCGAGGTTAAATGGGGTGGATATCTGCAAACCGACAATCGTCTCCGTTTAAAAGAGGGTGAGCTTTCTTGGAATGAATACCGGCTTGATTTGAAAGCAGAAGTTAAGCCCATGGAGAATGCACATTTTTATAGCGAGCTCTGGATAAGGTCATTGGGATTTTCCGAGGTGCGGAACAGTTCCGATCTGGCAAGCAAAGACAAGGTCTCTCCCTGGAACCTGGATTTGCGAGAGGCCTACGTTGACCTCTATGGATTTCTTCTTGACAATCTCGATGTTCGTATTGGAAGACAGCGCTTAGCCTGGGGAACGGGAGACAAACTCAATCCCACTGACAATCTTAATCCTAATGACCTGGAAGACATCTGGGATTTCGGAAGACACCTGGGATCCGATGGACTTAAAATGTCCTATTATTTGGGAGATTATACGTTTGAAGCCGTTTTCATCCCAGCTTTCACACCTGCTGTACTGCCCAGAGGTGACTGGGCTTCTGCATTGTCACCTTCAATGGCATTGCCCCCTGGACTGACTTTAATAAATCTCACAGATACGATAATAATGCCTGAAAACGACATTAAAGAGAGTTCTACTGTTGGCGTTAGAGTCTTGAAAAATCTTCTCGGTTATGATTTTTCTCTGAGTTATGTTCATGGTAGATACGATTTGCCTTTGGCAGATAAAACGATCTTTACTCCTACGGGTATACCCGGCGAGGTAGATATTGCAAGTGAACTTGTATATCCGAAAAGGCATATAGTCGGCGCAGATATGGCTGGGGCCATTTCCGATGTTGGGATATGGGCCGAAGCAGCGGTGTTCTTCCCTGAAAAAATCATGATGACCACTGACTTATCTGCTTTGGGGATGGGCGTCCATGAGTCAACTGCTTTGGACGATGAACCTTATGTAAAATACGTTGTTGGGGCAGATTATACCTTCAGGAATGGAATCTATATCAATGGGCAATACCTACATGGTTTCATACATGAAAGGGGCAAATACAACTTAGAAGATTATTTTATGTTTGGCATAGAGAAGAAATTATTTGACGATAAGTTGAAGCCAACGATTTCCGGAGGTGTGGGGGTAAAGGATTTTAAGGACTTTAAAAATAATTATGCTCTTATTCTAATGCCCGAAATCGCTTATTATCCTGTTGACAATGCTGAGGTCACCCTGGGTCTCCGATGGATAGAGGGAAAAGACACGACTACCTTTGGAAGAGTAAAAGATAATGACGAGTTGTATATCAGGGTAAAGTATAGCTTTTAGGATGTTATTTTTAATGTGTTATGAATGAAGAAAGGGCAGTTAAAGCAGAAGGTTAAATATGGAGACTTGTTCCGGCATTGACAAGCGTGATATTAATATCAATTATCCCCAGAGTGAGATAGTACTGTACAAATTTTATTTGTTGCGTGTCTTAAGGAGAGGAATTTTCTTTTTTCTGTAAAAGCGAATCACCTTTATTGAGATTTTATTCTCGATCATTGCCCTTAGTCATAAGGAGAAATTCGTCAAGACATTTCACTCCCAGACGACCTTATACCGTACAACATATTGATAACCTTCCTCATCCTCTTCAATCGTATATAATTTATTCTTCTTCCATACTTTTGGCGCTGAGTTCAGAGGGACATTTGTCATGCAGATGCCATCGGAATTAAACACATCATACATGTAGGCTTTCCCATCTTTTGTTTTTTCCCATGTCTGAACAAAGATCCTGTCTTCATCATCCACGGTAAACCTCTGGAAGGCTGTATGATGCTTGGGAACAATCAAGCGGATATTGGGAGGCAGGCGAACGACCTTTCTCATATAAGCAAGTTCTTCCCGGGAGATTTTCACCGGTTTATATTTTTTGATGATCTTCCTGATGAGTTTTCCTTCAACATCATAAATCAGGAGTTCATAAGTATCTGAAAAACTGAAAATGACGTGATTCCCTTTGAACACCGACCATCGAAGCCTGGGTTTGAAGAAATTATAGGTCCTCCGGTTTCCCCTGATGGGGTAGCCGAGAGTATGGAGATATTTAAACTCAGGAGAATAGCGATTCAACACCTGAACGGCGCCCTCACGTTCCTGTGTCTGGACAATGCCGATAATATTGCCCTCTGAATCGATTCCGGTGGTAAAAATAAACAGAGGAGGACCGGTCTTAAGAATCTGCCCATGATGGGTGCAAGATTTATCAGCGTCTATTTCAGGACGATGGATTTCTTATGTTTTCCGCCTTTCGCACAATCGAGTTTAACGGAAATGTTTCCCTTTCCTTCAACTAGAAAATGATACTCGACTTCACTCTTACCGGGAATTCCGTTCGTGAGCTTGAGATTTTTCAGATCCTTTTGGTCGATAAATGTCACATCACTGTCGGCTGCTCCGCGGCCGCGGAAGAACATCCTGAATCTTCGCGGAATTCCTGCAGCACTCCTTAATCCCTGTTTGAAACCCGCAGCCAGGACTTTTATCCTGCCTTCGAGAGAGAGAACATCTGGCTTCTGGACCTTGTTCTGGATGGCTGACGAAGACATGGTTGGCATCAGTCTTTCATTGTACAGAGTCACTTTAACACGATAGAGACCGGACCCGATCTTTTCAGCACTTACAGATTTGATGACAGGCAAAGGCATTTCGTAAGCATGGAGAAGGCAGAAAGCCATGTTTCTGTGGCACAACTCCTCCAGCAGCCAGGTGGGCGGAACCCGCCCGCTCAGCTTTGTCCGACCGCGGTCGATGATAACCTTTCCAAGCTGTGGATGATTGATTTCATGAAGGGATATGGCTTTGTTGTCCATATCGATGTATTTATCGAAAAATTCTTCTTCTTCATCGGTAGTTGTTCCATCACGATCGAGGTCGGACCGGGACGTCCATAATTCATTGGAGAAGGAATAGATGCCCATCATGTCCTGGGTAAAATCGCAGAAACCACCCCATACTGTGTAAAGGTCTTTCCATATAATGATATAGCGGTATCCTTCGATGATCCTTTCTCCTTTTTTGCCGATCTCATCCATCACAGCCAGGTCTGACCTCGGGAGTTCTCCGCGAAGCTGGGTTCCGGGGGGCCGAAGGATCATTCCACCGGTATTGTGGAAAGCTTGAACTCCGGCAATATTGGGATGGGAGTAGAAGAAATCTCTTGTGTGTTTGGATTCCGGCCAGGCGAAGGGATAACTCCCGGCCCCTCTCTGGATGTAATTGGGCTGCCAGTGGGAGGGCCAGTCTCTGTTAGGATCGTAACCGCCGCCGCCGTCTTCATTGTAACGCCCGTCCCCGTCGTTATCTATGCCCTCACTTCCGATGTATTTATAATCACCCTTCTCATCGGGTTTACCCGGGATGTTTTTCTCGATCGGAACAAGCCTGTCTCCTGTATCGCTCATGCGGTGTGTTCCCTCTCCGGGTTTAACCTTAATGAACATTGCACCGACCTCTCCGTCTCCGTCAAGGTCATCGGGTCCATCTTCATCGTAGAGCCCGTCGTTATCGTTGTCCATCGGGACCTGCCCCGAACGGGCAGAACCGCCCTTATGCAGCCATAAGTCACGTCCGTCCGGATTCACGGAGGGGAAAATGTAGAAAACATGCTCATCGACCAGCTTTTTGATGTAATCATTGTAATTGTAGTTTTCCATCAAATACCAGATGGTATAGAGTCCGATCTCGCCACCTTGAACTTCATTCCCGTGAATATTGGCATCCATATACATCGCACATTTGTCCATTTCATCTCCGGTGCCGGGATTATTGATGGTCATATACCAGATCTCACGGCCCTGGTAGGATTTGCCGATGGAACGAAGCTTCAAAAATTTCGGATAGGCCTTTTCCAGCTTGCGTAATGCAGATTCAACTTCCTTCCAGTCATAATAGCGGTTAAACGAAAGATTCACTTTCCGGGTATTCCATTTGCGCGGCAGGAACTGTCCTGCCATCAAAAGAGATGAACATAAACCAACCACCAGAATAATAAGCGCACCTGAAAACAATCTTTTATATGTAAACATTTTCATTTCAATCCCTCCTCTCTTATCTCAAGACAACCTGTTTTTTGGTTGTCCCTCCGCCGCTTCTCGCCTGTAGAGTGATATCGATCTTTTTCCCAGGCGGGGAAATGATGACCCATTTGTATTCTTTCTCTGCCCCTGGTTCCAGTGTAGAAAGGTCATACCGCTTACTCCCGCCAAAGAGCTTCATCTTCTTATCGTCATCGAACTTCAATCGAACCATTATTGAACTGATATTCCTGGTTCTCTGTCCCATAGCGGTCATAAAGGGGAACTTTCCTCTGTTATGAATCTTGATTTTCAGCTCGAATAGGTTGGAGGACATTTTTTTCACTTCCGGCTTACCCATTTCGATCTCAGCAAACTGGGAAGCCAGGTAAAGGGCAAATTCCGCATGGCTTTTGCTCAGTGCCTGAATTTGATCTGCCGGGGGATTTACCCGCAAATAAGGCTGGAAGCCCCCGATCTCCACCTCACCGAGCTGCTTGTGATTGAATTTGGTCCATTTCACAAAACCTTTTCCCTTGTTTTTCTTATCGATCCAGTTCAGCCATTTTTCATCGCTGCTCCCAGAATCCGCCCGGGTCGTCCGACTCCTTGCAGTCATAAACTGCTGCATCATGGCACTCCGGTCCATGGTTCCCGTCTGCCTGGCCCGGGCTGCCCCGGTCTGGGCTGGCTTGGTCTGCGCTCCTCTCTTTATCTTGGCGGGAGGCTTTATGGGAGCATCCTCCCTCAAGGACCATAGGTTTGCTGAGAATGTGGGGACTCCGAACTGAAAATAGCCCCACTCCAGAAGAGACCCGGCTGGCTTTTCCGAAAGCGCGCTCTTGATGCCTGTGACGTCCTTGTACTTTTTACTCACAGTATCAAAGAGAGATTTGTCTCTGGAATTGGTGCTTTTGGGCTGGGGATCTCTGGGCGGTGCCTGTGGTGTGGCAGGCATGCCGCGGCGCCCCATCCGGAAAGACATCATAGCCGGTGCTGCCGCTCCTTCAACTCTTGGAGGCTCTGGGAACGTGGGAGTGCCAGATTCGATTCCAGACCCGGCAGCCAGATTGTCATACTTGGAAAAAACCAGGATCCCGCAGATGTTCCTGTGGGGCTGTGTTTTGAGCTTGGTTATGTATTTTGAGGTGAAATCAATGAGAGCCTGAGTCTCTCTTTCGGAAGCCGCATAGACACCGAGCCCTTTTGGTTTATATCCGAAATTGTGAGGGAAATTCCGGTTGATGTTAAAACCGCCCGGGCCATCTTCATTGAAAAGCTCGTCACCATCATTATCGATTCCTTCAGGGTGGATCTTATACAGTTCAGTGTCAGGTGTGCCCGCTTCTTTCTTTTTCATCAGCCTCGGGTCTTTCCTATCAATGATCCATTCTCCTTCCTTATCCTTGACTCTCATCAGAGTGATCATCCCATCGCCGTTGAGGTCATCTGGCCCGTCCTCATCCAACAGCCAGTCATAATCTTCGTCACGGGGCTTTAGATTTCCGCTGTGCTCATTCAAGACCTTCTTAAAAAAGAGCTCCGCTCCGTCCGGATTCAAACGGGGAACAATATAGAACGTCCGCTTGTCGAGCATCTGGGTGACTTTTGTTTCTTTGCCGTATTGACTGACAAGGAATTCAGCGATCCCCAGTGCGACCTCGCTGCCGACAACATGGTCTCCCTCCAGGTTTCCGCAAATGAGAAGCGCCTGTTTTACCTCAGGCTTGGGTCCTTTCACTCCTGATATCTGAAGCATCCAGATATCGCGGCCTTTGAGAGTCTTTCCTATAGATTCCAGCTTTGTAATTCTCTTGTTTTTTGCAGCGATTTGTTTGATGGATCTGGTAAATGATTCATAATCGTGGTAGCCGGCTGAAACCTTTGGAGTTTCTGCTGCATTGACCGGCGCAACAAGAAACGAAACCAGAATGAGAATAAAACCTGCACACT
Source organism: Candidatus Aminicenantota bacterium (assembly GCA_023133225.1). Lineage (GTDB taxonomy): Bacteria > Acidobacteriota > Aminicenantia > Aminicenantales > Aminicenantaceae > JAGLWV01. The sequence continues at coordinate 6,983 of JAGLWV010000046.1, forward strand.
TGAGAAATTTCATCATGTATTGCCTCCTTTCTTTTTTTTGGGAAAAAATATTAATCATCCGCATATGATTAGGATATATACATTTTTTTTATCTTTATAGCAATACGTTCAGGAAATTCGTTCAGGAAATTCTAAGAAAGATTTGTGAATATATTTTTTCCTCGATTTCTCTATGATATTGGCACTATCGAAGCAGATATCTGTACTATCGAAGCGCTCTCTCTTCAGCGCTTGGTCTTTCCGCTCTTCTCCATATCTCTGTTGAGCTCATCAATATCCACACTCTGGGAATAGTCTCCGATGAGGTGCTTACAGAAATAATCGGCTCTCAACCAGAAAAAGTACTCGTTCATATTTCCATAACCATGCCTTTGACCGGGAAAGAGAAAGAAATCAAACCTCTTGTTTGCCCGTATCAACGCATTCGCCAGAGTGATCGTGCCGGCCGGATGAACATTGTTGTCGATATCTCCGGTGACGATAAGAAGGCGTCCTTTCAGATTCTTTGCGACTTCAGAATTTTTCTCAATATCGTATTCAAATGTGACTTTTCCGTCCTTATCTACTATTTCCTTGACACCATGATGTTTCTCACTCCACCATGTGTTGTAGATGTTATTCTCGTGGTTGCCTGAAGAGGACACGGCGACTCTGAAGAAGTCAGGATAGACCAACAAAGCGGCTGTAGACATGAATCCGCCACCCGAATGGCCGAAAATTCCGACTCTTTCGATATCTATGAAGGAATACCTATCTGCCAGCTGTTCGATCGTGGCTTTTTTGTCGGCCAGACCGTAATCACGAAGATTGCCGTAGCCATAATTGTGATACCATTTCGAACGGCTGGGATGACCGCCCCTGTTCCCCACGGTGATGACGATAAAGCCAAACTGGGCCATCCTCCAGGTCCTGTCCCCCCTTGAAGAGAAGGATTTTGATACGGATTCTGTCTGGGGGCCTGGATAGACATAGGCAATGATCGGATATTTTTTAGTCTCATCATAATCGAAAGGCTTGTGTATAACCCCATAGAGGTCTGTGACGCCGTCATCGGCCTTAACTTTGAATGGCCTTGAAAACTTGAATCCCGCCGCAAAAAGCAGGGAGAGATCGGTGGTTTCCAGTTCCATAAGGATCTTTCCTTGACTGTCACGGAGTACTGATTTGGGTGCAGTATCGATCCTTGAAAAAGTATCGATGAAGAACCGCTTGGAATCATTTAAGCTGACGCGATGATTAAAATTGTCCTTATTGAGCAGTTTGAGACCGGTTCCGTTAAAATTGACACGGTAGAGATGGAGATAATACGGATCCTCTCCTTTTTCTCGACCGTTGGCTGTAAAATAAACAACCCTGTTCTTTTCATCGATACCCACGATATTATCGCAATGGAACGGGCCAGATGTGAGTTGTTTTTTCAGGTTCCCTTTCCCATCGAAGAGATAAAAATGGGCCCAGCCGTCCCTCTCTGACCAGTGGATGAGTTCCTTTCCGTTAGCGACAAATCCTATCCGTTTGGTCTCGACATAGGTGTTGAACCTTTCTTCGATCAAGACTTTGACATCTCCTGTGGTAGCGTCGGCCACACAGATATCGATCCGTTTCAGGTCGCGGCTGGTCCGGGAAAAATACAATTTATCCGGAGTCTCGGATAACCACAGGCCTGGCCTGTAGTCATCATCCCGGGTATTTACCGGATACGATGCCGAAAAAATCGAGACCCTCTGGTCTTTAAACATATCGGTTTTGACTTTGATCGTGTCCTTTTTTTCAAGGTCAATAATAAGAATTTCATTCTGAGGAGCTTCGGCCTCTCCGGGCATGGGGTACTTGTACGTCTCCAGAGTCGGTCGTGGTTTAGCTATAGAATTGATGACCCAAAGATCTTTGACTTTCCGGCTGTCCGACCGGGACGTGGCGAATTTTCTTGAATCATGAGACCAGATAACATAGGCTGATTTACGTTTGTCCTTGTCTTTTTCCTTGGTCACATTCGTCTCTCCCCTGCCGCCTCTGTGATAGCTATAGTGTTCCTCACCATCTGTTGTAAGCTGGTGCTCTTCGATTGTCTCATCATCGGGATTATTCAGCCATTTTTCATAGTCTGTCTTTTTCATAGTGTAGAGGTTGTAATGACGCCCGAAGACAATGGTCTCCCCGTCCGGGGAAATACTGGCCCATCTCGGTCGTTTCGGTTTGTCTACAAAGCCTTCCAGCATGGTCAGTTTCCCTCTCGCCAACTCATATTCGAAATGATGAAATTTTTGAGCTTCTTCTTTGGCTTTTTCAATCTCGCTCTTTTCCTTCTTCTTCTTTTTCTTCTTCTCTTTCTCCTTCTCCTCGTCTTTCTCTACATCTTTTTCGACATCTTTCTCTACATCTTTTTCGACTTTTTTTTCGACTTCTTTCTCTTCATCTTTCTTAGCCCACTCTTCTTCCCTCTTTTCCGCCGCCAGCACATCTTCGTTCTTTTTCACTTTGAAGTAGATGAACTTCTCGCTTTTGATGAATTTAATGGTGTCTATGGGCAGATGTTGAGCGTCGTATGGGTCTCTTGTCATTTTGGTGAGCTCGGCTGCCATTTTGATGTTGTCGAAAATCGGACGCTTCGTCCTCTTGACAGGATCGACGATGTAAAAAGTCTTGCCTTCACTCGTCTCATAAACATACCAGAATCGATCGCTGAGTTTCAGCCAGTGTGGACTGACGGATTGAGAAAAGACCATTTTTCTCATCTTGGCCGGGGAAAACCTCTCAGCCATCTTGTAGTTGGCTTTGGTTATCCTCTTGTCTCCTGCAACAGCCTGCGCTGTGAAGGACAGAAGAAATCCGGCAACAACAAATACTACGAACAAACGGGTCCATGGAAACAAATTTTTTCTCATTCAAATCCCTCCTTTTGGTTTTCTATTATGGAATGAAATCCGTCCTTTTGAAGACGGATGGATATGAAAGTGGGTTTTCCGGATCTAGAATAGAAAATTCTCATCGGATGAATTCAAATTATATGAATTCAACCAGAAAAAACAAGAACTTCTTTCGTAACTTCTCAATAAGTGTGGGTAGTAGCACTGGATTCCCGCTTCCGCGGGAATGACGGTAGCGATGGATTCCCGCTACCCCCATTATTGAGAACTTGCCTTCTTCTCTCATGTTTCTCTCGTATATACCTTGACAAGA
>JAGLWV010000047.1 GCA_023133225.1 Candidatus Aminicenantota bacterium
TAGGGAGAAAGACTTTAAAATGTGTTTTAAAGTTTTTTCTCCTGAGTTCGTCCCGGTTTGTGGAGAGAGTCACCTGGTCAGTATTTTTATTGATAATCATCTTGATTTTTCCGGAGATCTCTTTAGCTTTTTCTTCGTTTATCCGCCTGATATTTTTCTGGAAGGTGATCGTTATCTTTTCCTCATCGGTTCCATTGATCTCGATATCTCCATGGGCGTTGATGATCTGAAAGTGGAGAGGGAAGGGCGGTTCGATTTCCTGGAACTCTTCATAGATAAACTCGTTGGCGGAGAAGATGAAGTAGTCGTCTATGAAAAAACCAATATCATCGAGTTTTCCTGTGCGGGCATGATAGAAGGTTACACCGGCCAGGATGATGAAAATTAAGAGGATAATTTCTTTTGCTCTCATTTTTAGCCTCTCGATGGTATGTCTTTTTCCCTTTCTTTTAACCCAAAATAGAGTTTCCAGGCACCCCATGCTATGAGGATCAATGGCCAGAGACGAGCGAGGAGGTCCCACATCTCTACATCAACATTCTCCAGAAGGAAGATGGCACCGGTCACAATGAGGATAATTCCCCAGACAAGGGGGTCTTTTCTTCTGAATTTTGCCATTGTATCCTCCTCTAACTTTCTTTACCATTTTTCTTTGTGGAATAATCATAAATAAGCTTACCGCCTATAACAATGATTACTAGAGGCCAGAAATTCCAGATAGTGCTGTAGCTTATGAGTTCAAAATTGGCCAGAAGAAAGACAACTCCCAATGCCAGTATGATAACTCCCCAGAAAATAGAGCCGGTTTTAAAGAGCTGGGGAAGTTCTTCGATTATTTCTTCTTCTTCTTCTTCCTGTTTAAGGACTCTGCGGTTAATGGTTTTGGCGATTTGGATAGCATCCATGATCTGGTAAATCCAAAATCCCGCAAGGATCAATCCAAAGAAAGGTTGACCTGCCCCGTTTTTCTGTATGGTGATCAGCCCTGCTAAGATAAGAATAAAGAGGAATCCTTTGTTGATCTGACGGTTGTAGATTTGGCCAATTCCTGGAAAGAATGAAAGAAATCCGGCAAGAGCGGGAGATTTAGGGGGTCTTTTATAGATTCTTTTTTCTTCCATTGTATACCTCCATGTTTATGTAATATTTAATCCTCATTTCCTCCGAAAAGTGGTATATTCTTGACAGAAACGAGAATATTGTCCTTGTGTTCACCCAGGGCATCTACAAAAGTTTCGGCTCTGGCATACAGCTTTCCAACTTTGCTGTAGCTGAGATGAGCCTGCCTGCTGATCGATTTATTGATCCGGTTCCTGTCCGGATTGAGAGAGTAGAAAGAAACGACCATAACCAGGATTGTTACTGCGGCCAGCAGGGGTTGAAGAGAGGGCTGAAACAGAAAATCAAGGCTCAGTTTGAATCTTTTCTTTTTACCCGGGATCGAATAGAGCCGGTCCAGTAGATTTTCGCTCACTTCCATTTCAGGAAAACCGGTCAGAGATTCCCTGGTTTCTTTGATATAAGAAAAAAGCAGAGAGCAGTTCTTACATGTTTTGAGATGCTCCTTGACCGCTCTTTTTTCTTCTTGATCGAGCTCATCCTCGAGATAAGGAGACAGGAGTTCTTCTATGAGTTCACATCTCATTTTTCATCTCCATTTCTTCTTTAAGGATTTTAGCCAGTTGGAGTCTTCCCCTGTTAACCCGCGATTTAACGGTTCCCAGAGGAAGATCCATGATCTCTGCTATCTCATCGTATTTTTTCCCTTGAATATCTCTGAGAATGATTACCATTCGAATTTCAGTGGAGAGAGTGTTGAGACCTTCCCAGATTGTTTTTTTGTTTTCTTTTTTCACTACCCTTTCCTCAGGGCTCTCGAATTGTTCTGAAATGAGGTTATACTCATCGAAATCATCCCTCGTTGTCTTTTCCCATTTTGTCTTTCTATAGCGGTCGATGAGATAGTTTTTAGCAATAGTGCTGAGCCAGCCGCTGAAATTTTTTTCGAAGTCATACTTGTGAAGGGAATTGTAAAGCTTGAAGAAAATGTCCTGGGTCAGGTCTTCTGCCTCTTGGTAACTTCCTGTAAACTGGTAAGACATGTTGAATATCCTTTTGGAATAAGTATTAACGAGCATTTTCCAAGCTCCTTCTTTGCCTTTTAAGCATTCTTGTACAACTTTATTGATTTCCACTCAATTCACCATGATAGACGAAATTATAGCAAAAAAAGTTCCATGATGTTTTATTCTATTTTGGCAAATATTTGCTGTTAAATAAAGAAGTTAAGTATACTTGAGAAGAGAATTGAAAAAAACACATAATAAATGAGCCCGTTAGAATGAGCCTTGACTTAAAAAGTGTGATATGACACGATACATTCTAATTATTACTCAGAAGTCTTGTTTATATTTTCAACTCATAATCATGTTTAGTACAAAACTCTTTCATATTCAAAAAGGGAGGAGATAAATGGAAGGAATTGTTGGATACGGGGCGTATATTCCTCGGAACAGAATCAAAGTAGAAGAAATCGCTAAAGTCTGGGGAGCAGATGCACCGAGCTATAAGAAAGGATTGATGCTGGAAGAAAAATCTGTTCCATCTCCGGATCAGGATACGATCACCATGTCTGTGGAGGCATCCAAAAGCGCCGTAAAGAGAGCGCACATCGATCCTCGGGAGATCGGCGCCGTATACGTCGGCTCTGAATCCCATCCCTATGCAGTCAAACCAAGCGGAACGGTGCTGGCCGAGGCTCTGGGAGCAACTCCAGAAGCCCACACTGCGGATTTTGAATTTGCCTGTAAAGCAGGTACCGAAGGCATGTTTGTGGCTTTGGGTCTTGTGAAAGCAGGGGAAATCAAGTACGGCCTGGCTGTGGGAGCCGATACATCGCAGGGAGCACCCGGGGATGCTCTGGAGTATTCGGCTGCGGCAGGAGCCGCTGCCTTTATCTTTGGACGGGATAATGTGGTCGCAAAAGCTTTGAAGACCTATTCCTACATGACTGATACTCCGGATTTCTGGCGGCGAGAATACCAGTATTACCCACAGCACGGAGGACGATTCACTGGAGATCCTGCTTATTTCAAGCACGTTATGGGGGCGGCCAGGGGAATAATGGATAAGACAGGAATGAAGCCCCCGGATTTCGATTTCGTCATTTTTCACCAGCCCAATGGAAAATTTCCCTTTAGAGTTGGCAAGAGGCTGGGATTTGAGGAAAAACAGATTGAACAGGGCTGGCTGGTCAACAAACTTGGAAACACCTACTCGGGTTCCTCGCCTCTGGGACTGACAGCGTGTCTGGATGTTTCCAAAGCCGGTGATAAAATTCTCCTCGTCTCTTACGGTTCAGGTGCTGGAAGTGATGCCTTTATATTTGAAGTAACGAAAAAAATAGATGAAGTAAGAGACCTCGCTCCAAAAACAAGAGAATTGCTGGATGAAAATAAACATTATCTTGAGTATGGCGAGTATGCCAAATTTAGGCAAAAAATTAAGAAGGCGAATTAGCCTGGATAATTCAGTTAGGAGGAAGGAATGAGAGATGTTGCTGTCATTGGTGTAGGGATAACAAAATGGGGAGAGCTCTGGGAAAAATCCTTGAGGGACATTTTCGTCGAAACAGCTCTCCTCGCTCTGGACGATGCTGGGATTGACCGGATCGAATCGATGTATGTGGGGTGCATGTCCTCAGGCCTTTTTGTTGGCCAGGAGCATATTGCTTCTCTTCTGGCCGATTACCTGGGCCAGACTCCTGTGCCCTCGGCAAGAGTGGAGACAGCCTGTGCCTCTGGGGGCCTCGCTCTTAGGCTCGGATATATGGAAGTCGCATCCGGGATGAGCGATGTGGTTCTTGTCGGCGGCGTCGAAAAGATGACCGACGTCAACGGTTATGAAGCCACTTACGCTTTGGGCTCCGCTGCTGACCAGGAATATGAAGGTTACCACGGTATCACTTTTCCCGGGCTTTATGCGTTGATCGCCAGGGCCCATATGGAGAAATACGGGACAACGAGGGAACAGATGGCTTTGGTGGCTGTGAAAAACCACAAAAACGGGGCGAAGAATCCACTGGCGCAGTTTCCCTTTGAAATTACGGTGGATTCGGTTCTCAACTCTGTCATGGTTGCCGATCCGTTGAGAATCCTGGACTGCTCGCCAATCACAGATGGCGCTGCGTCTGTGATTATCTGTCCTGTGGAGATGGCCCGTAAAATGAAAAAACCTGTTATCAAAGTCATCGGGTCCGGCCATGCCACCGACATGATTGCTTTGAACCAGAGAAAGGATATGACCTGGCTTGAAGCCACCTACCAGGCGGGGAGGCAAGCTTATGACATGGCAGATAAAAGACCTGAGGATATCGACCTTCTCGAAGTCCATGACTGCTTCACCATTGCCGAGATCTGTGTCATTGAAGCCCTGGGGATGGTGGAAAAAGGGCAAGGCGGAAAAGCCGTAGAAGATGAGTTAACTTATATAGAGGGTAAGATCCCGGTTAATCCAAGCGGCGGCTTAAAAGCCAAAGGTCATCCTGTTGGCGCAACAGGCGTGGCTCAGGTTATAGAGATTGTGAAACAACTCAGCGGAGATGCTGGAGAAAGACAGCTAAAGGATCCCAGAATAGGGATGACCCAGAACATGGGTGGAAGCGGCGGCAGCACGGTCGTTCACATCTTTGAAAGAGAATAAGGAAGGAGGAGAAAATGCCAACACCATCGAGATATTGGCGGGAAATCCCTCAAAGATATAGGCTGGAAGCCCAGAAATGCAAGAATTGTGGAGTCGTGCTCTTTCCTCCGCGCTTGATTTGTCCCGAATGTAAGAGCAGGGATTTTGAGGATACAAAACTGGCTGAGAAGGGAAAAGTCCTGACCTATACAATAATCCGGGTTCCTCCCCATCAGTTTGTCGATCAGGCTCCCTTTGCTGTGGGAATTATGGAACTCGATGATGGAGTGAAACTGACGGGCCAGATCGTGGATTGTGATTTCGAGGATTTGAAAATCGGACTGAGGGTAAAAATAGAGTTCCGGAAGATTTTTGAGGAGGGAGGGTCAGGCATTCTTTGCTATGGCTACAAGTTCGTCCCGGATATGTGAGGTAATCATGTACAGAATCGAGAGTAAGATTGATACACAGAGTAAGGAATATAAAGAGAATTACAAGCAGATACAGAACATTGTGTCTGA